>CAMASZ010000018.1 GCA_945861125.1 Rickettsia typhi
AGATGTCCATCCCGCATAAGATCCGTATCCCGATAAAACTTTTACCCTATTAGCAAATGTACCATCACTTTTTGCATAGCCAACATAAACTCCATCATCAGCAAAGCCAACAATATCGGCTTTACCATCTCCATTGATATCACCAAGTAGACGAGGGTTTTCATATTGCCAATTCCATGCAGTACTTACCGTAAACTCACTAGAAGCTTTATATTGATTTTCAAAAGCACCATTGCCTTTTGATGTTGCAACATAAACACCATCATAAGCAAAGCCAATAATATCAACTTTACCATCGCCATTAACATCGGATAATTGTCTTGGATATCTATCATTATACCATCCTTTATCAGCTGTAAAAGCGGTTTGTAAGAAATTTAATTTATTGCCATATTTAAAATCTATATTGCCAAAGATCGTATCATTACCATCGCCACCAGATATTTGATCATTTCCGGACATGCCATAAATGATATCATCATCATTTCCACCATATATTTTATCATCATTAGTACCACCATAGATAAGATCTGAGCCATCATTACCATAAATTAAATCTTCACCAGAGCCACCATAGAGGGTGTCGGCATCAACTCCGCCTTCTATTTGGTCATTTCCCATGCCACCATCAACCCGGTTAAGTCCTGAAGATAGTTTTACTAGATCGTTACCTTCTTGAGTTTCAATGCGATTATTGCCAGAAAAATCAATTACTGTGTCATTACCAGCTCCGCTATATATGGTATCATTACCTTCGCCGCCATCTATATAGTCATTGCCACTGCCAAGATAAGCAGTATCATCACCCTTGCCTAAGTAAACCAAATTATTACCATTACCATCATTTACAGTGTCGTTACCTTCGCCAGCATTAATAAAATCATTGCCAGAGCCATTGGTTGAACCACCATTAATATTATCATTGCCTTCGCCAGCTATTATGTAATCATTGCCTTGACCACCATCAATATAATCATTACCACTTCCAGCTTTAATGTAGTCATTTCTATTATTAAACCATCCTACATAATAATTGTTATCACCATAAAAAGTATTATTACCTTCTAAATCAATTAACTTATCATTACCATCGCTTCCAGTTATTATATCATCTCCTTGACCGCCATATATTTCATCATCACCCCAGCCGCCATCAAGGTCATCATTGCCAGCTCCACCTTCGGCATAATCTTCACCATCGCTTAGCCAAATAACATCATTAAATCGACTGCCATAAACCTTGTCATTACCACCATAGGCTTTAATGTGTTGACTCCAATCTGCTCCGTACATTAGATTATTGCCATCGTCACCATTAAATTCATAGTCTCTTATTGTTTTTTTATTTTTTCCATCTGGTATTTGATATTCTACTAAATAAATTGTCCTGTAGGAACTTGGTAAAGAGAATGATGTTTTTATTCCAGAATTATCTAAAATATTTTTTTCAAATACGTCAATATCAATATTGCTTCCGCTAACAATTTTTGCTGAAAGATCTTTTTTTTCAGTAAAATTATTGTTTATATTGTTATATATAAAGTTAGTATCGGTATATCTTTGTACAGATTTCATTCCTTCAAAAACTGCAAATTGAAAATTTTTAGCAAATAATTGAGTGGTTTTAATATTTTCTAAAAGAATTTTTTGATTATCTTCAAGATTAATTATAGTATCATATGTGGTAATTTCTTGATGCGTTACAGTTTGAATTGTTTTTGTTCCTGAAGAAGTATATGGAATTGCAATTAATTGGGTTTGACTTTTTTGTGCTAAATTAGCTTTTAATTGAAGAAAGTCTGCGTAGTTATTAAATTCTCTAAGATCAATTTTTTCATTGATACCAAAATCTTTAATGGTATCAATATCGGTTGCATTTTTAGTAATTTTAAAATTATCTTTTCCAAGTCCGCCACTAATAATATCAGAACCTTTGCCATCATTGATAAAATCATCATAGTTAGTGCCGGTAAGAAGATCATTCTTATCAGTAGCTGAGGCTCTTGCGACAGCGTTATCAAAAATAAAATTCTCACTTTTTATTAAATTTTCTAAACTATTATTTTTAACAATAAATTTACTATTGCTGTCAAAAGCAATTTCAACATTATTTTCCACTTTTTGAATTGAGGAGGAAAAATATTGTAAGTTTTTAAATGAATTAAAATAACCATATGTGCTTAGATCAATCTTATCTTCGCCAATAACAAAATCTTCAATAATATCAACATCACTTGGTTGAGAGGCCATAAAACTATCTTTACCAGCTCCACCAGTTAAAATATCTTCACCGCCATTACCAATTAAGATATCATTTCCTTCACCACCAATAATAATATCATTATCTTCAGAGCCTTTAATTTTATCATCACCAGCACCACCATAAATTAAATCATCATCTTCACCACCATCGATTAAATCATTACCATCATTGCCAAAAATTAAATCTCTGCCAAGCTCACCCAAAATTACATCATCATCAAATGTGCCGTTTAAAACATCATCACCAGATGTTCCAATGGTAAATGAGCAGATATTAATTAAATTTTCGCCAAATTTTAAAAATTCAATTCTTGAATTTTTATTTGATAAAAATTGATTTTTAATGGTTATTGAGCCAGGGCTGTTTGTTAGATTAATAATTAGATTATCATTAACTTTGGTTAATTTTAGATTTGGTAATTGACCATAATCAAACTCAATTATGTCAACATCATTATCTTCGCCATTATTTTCAATAACTATATTACCTTTTAAATTATTGACTGTATAAACATCATTGCCAGAAGTGTCGTTTATTAAAATGTTGGTTGAATCTACAAATATTTGATCATCACCTTCGCCAGAATATACTTCATCATTGCCAGCGCCGGTATATATAATGTTATTACCATTGCCAGTAAAGATTTTATCATCACCTTCGCCACCTTCAATGTAATTGTTACCATCGCCAACGTCGATAATATCACTTCCTTCATCGCCATAAATTGAATTATCCCCAGATAAAGCAAAGATTTCATCATCTCCACTTCCGCCTTCAATATAATTGTTACCATCTCCGACGATTATTGTATCATTACCAGCTAAAGTTAATATTGTGTTATTTCCAGTTTTAGTTGAAATTTTATCGTAACCATCGCCAGAAATAATCACATTATCACCATCGCCAACATCAATAAAATCTATGCCAGAACCACTATTAATTTCATTATTGCCTTGTTTAGCGATAATTTTATTATCACCGTCACCAGCGTCAATTATATTATCACCATTGCCAAGATTAATAATATCATTGCCAGAATTAGCAATAACTAGATTATTGCCATTACCAAGGAAAATTTTGTTATTTCCAGTGCCAACATAAATTTCATTATCACCTTCTTGATCATATATTTCATTGCTACCATCACCAGTTTTTATATAATCATCACCAAGATTTGACCAAATCTTATTATTACCATTTCCAGTATTTATAGAATCATTACCTTCATTGGTAATTATAAAATTATTACCATTACCAACTGTAATTCTATCATTGCCACTATAGCTAAAAATTGTATCATTGCCATCGCCAGAATTAACAGTATTATTGCCATTACCAGTGTTAATATAATCATTACCATCATAGCTTATTACTGTATCATCATCATCGCCACTAAAAATCAGATTATCACCAGTGCCAGCATCAATATAATCGCTACCGCTTCCACTATTAATAAAATCACTACCGCCATTACTGTTAATTGAATCAGAGCCGGCATTTGCAAATAATTTGTCATCATCATTACCAGTGTTTATTGTATCATTGCCATAATTGCCAAGTGCAACACTGCTATCAAGATAACCTTCATATTTATAATCATAGCGATCAATTTTACGACCAAGTCCAAATAGGGTTGAAGTGTATACTTCTTGAAACCAAGCTTGTTTATAGCTATACCAACTTTCGACACTGTGTTTTGTTAGAGATAATTCTAGATCTTGATTGATTGCATCAATGTTTTTTAGATATTCAACATTACCTCTTTGCGTGTTATCAAAAATAAAATTTTCACTTAAAAGAACAGAAATATTAATTCCTTTAAATATTAATTTTTGATTATCTCCTAAATTTAGCGATAAATCATCACCAATTTGCTCATAGGTTAGATCGCTTAAATTGGCAATTTCAAATTCGCAAAGATTAATTTTGTCAGTGAGTGGATTAAAATCTGCAATTGTAGTTATGCTATTTGAGTTTTTGGTAATATAAAATTCATCATTGCCGTAGCCACCATATAGAGTATCATTGCCCGCAGAGGAAATAAGTAAATCATCACCATCACCAGCAAGCAGGTGATCATTGCCATTACCGCCAAATAAAATATCATTGCCATTGTCGCCACTTAAAAAATCATCACCATTATTACCAAGAATAATATCATTTCCTTCACCACCCTTAATAATATCATTTCCTTCGCCACCAAAGATTAAATCATTTCCGGCATCGCCAGAGATTGTGTCATTGCCATCATTGCCATAAATTACATCATCTCCATCTTCACCGCACACAGTATCTTCACCATTGCCGGCAATTATAATATCATTACCTCGTCCAGCAAAGATTTTATCATTGCCATTACCAGCATTAATAAAGTCATTGAATGAATAGCCACTACTATCTTCGGCTTTTATTTCATCTCCTATTATGGTATCATTACCTTCGCCACCAATTAAAATATCGGCACCGTTACCGCCAACTAGAACATCATCACCCGATCTGCCATCAAGAAAATCATCGCCATCTCTTCCAAAAATATTATTGACATCATTGCCACCGATTAAATTGTCATGGGTTTTATTATTGCCAATTAAATCATCTTTGTAATTATCGCGAGCAACTGCAGTTACTCCGCCCTTGTCATTTAATATTGCAATATATTGACCTCCTGAGCCATCTTCCTTATCTTGATATTTTATAAAATCTGCTGGGCGAGGAGCATCAGATAAGCCTAAAAGGTCAGAAAATGCTTTAACAATAGCTTCTATACACTTTTTACAGGCATTGTATATGTTTTCAATAAATTTAAATATATCATTAATTAAGGCGTTAAAATTAAGTTCACCTAAATGTTTCCAACCATTATTCCATAGTTCTTGTGTTGCTTTAAAGCTATCAACTACTAGATTTGTCAATGGCATTACCACCATTGATGCAACAATTGAGCCAATTATTCCGCCAATAAATCCACCAATACCAGGTAAAATTGCGTTACCAATTGCTGTTCCAGCAACCTTACAAGCCCCAGTAACTACATAACTTATTCCAGCTGAAACTGTTTTAACTGCAAAATCTTCTAAACTTGCAACACCTTTTGATAAAATATCAGCCATAATTCCAACAAACTCAGTTCCTGGTATTGGTAAAGATGATCCAATAAATTTATCTACCCCAACATATTTTAAAGCAGATTCGATGCTAGTTTTTAGTACTTTATCTTTGGCAATTGCTAATACAGCATCTTCTAAAGAAGAGCCACTGATTAACATTTGTGCTAATTTATTAAATGAATCTCGAACATTTGGATCATTACCAAGGATATTGTCTAAAGCTTCAGAAGCTGGTTTAATTATATCTTTAATATAGTTAACCATTCCCGCTGATGACTCATTAACAACGCGAAGTAAGTCATTAATTTTTAAGGCTTCGCCAATTTGATCAGAAAATATTTTTACTGCGTCGCTTACGAATGATTTGATACTATCTTTAGTTTCAGCACTGATAACAGAATTATTATCAAGATTAACGCCCATTGCTTGGAGTTGTTTAGTAACATCAACAGAATGTTCACGATATTGCAACTTCAAATCTTCGCCATGATGAAAAATATAGTTAAAGGCAATTTGTGATCCTAAATCTTTTGTTAAATCAAGATGACCATAAAGAAAATCATCAGAAAAATCAGCAATAGAAATTAAAATTTCTTTTATACTATCTTGAACACCAGAAAATGATGAGCTAAGGTCTATACCACCAAGATCAACAATCTTTTTGGTATCAAAATCTAGGCTGAAATTTAAACCACCTATTTTTTCAAATTTTAGGTTTAAAATGTCGGGAACTGAAGTGGCAGGAATACCAAGTTTTACAGCTAATGAATCTGTAAATTTAGAAAAGTCATAATTTAAACTAAGTTCTCTAAAGTTGAAATTTTGTGACATTCCAAAAGGAATATTGCCAAAATCATTTTTGAAATTACCAAGATCTAATTTAAAATTGCTACCAAAGTCTATTTTTTTTGATAAATCAAAAGAATTTGAAACTGGTTTATCAGAGCTTTTTTCAAGCTGTTTATCTTGACTTGATAATAAAGAATTTATTCCAAAGCTTTTGTTTTCAATGTCAAAATTTTCGATAATTACTTTGTTATTATTTTCAATATTGATCGCTAAATCAAAAGTTGCGTTAGAATTTTTTAATAAGTTTGCGCTATAAGATTCGCCATTGATAGTTTTTAAAACTAGATTCTGTGATGAAGATTTTTGTAGAGTTGAGCCGTCAAAAGAAAATGAATTTTTAATATTAGAGCCAATTTTTATTTCGCCATTATTGTCTCTTATTCGAAAAACTCCACTCTTATCTAATTGGCTTTGTATTAAGTAAATGTCATTACCTTCGCCACCTATTAAAGTATTGTTGCCAGAACTATCAATTAAAATATCGTTGCCAGAATTGCCATATAAAGTATCGTCGCCAGTACCAGCGCCACCTTCGCCACCTTTTAAAATATTATCTGCTGAGTTGCCAATTATTAGGTCATTATATTTTGAACCAACAACATTTTCAATACCTACCAAACAATCAACGAAAAATTCACCGTTAATTATTTTTTCTGCTATGTTATTTGGTAAATCAACTGTTAAAAAGTTTTCAAAAACATTGCTGGTATTTTCGACATCTAGATTTTTATAATTAATTTCATCATTACCTTTTCCACCATCAATTGTTGCCTTGTTATGATCTAGAAAAATTGTATCATTTCCGCCTAATGCTGAAATAGATTGTTCCTTATTGGTAGGCCTAAATATTTCTTTATTATTTGATCCAACAATTCTAAGACTTGAACCAAAGTTATTGATATTCTCATTTGAAATCGTAGCTTTAAGATTATCAAAATTAAATTCAATTGAACCTCCCTTTTTAATAGCATCTTCGACTTCTGGAAGTTCAGATAATTCTTTGAAATTGTTGGCTATGAAATTAGTGGCTATGATTTTGTGATAAGAATCCGATAATTTATCGTAGCCTTTTTCAATGATGGCATCGGTGGCATCTAATATTGGCTTAGTGATGTATTGATCTATTTTATCTTTAGCAAGATACAATCCTGCAGAAGCAATTATTGTGGCTGCAATTGGCACCCAAAGCGGAGCCGTTGCTCCAGCGGCTAAAACGCCCAAACCAGTTAAAATCGTAATAATTACTGATTCTACTGCTGCAACTGTTAAAGTATCTAATGCTATAGAGATTGCTGTTTTTCCAATGGCATGAATAGTTGCTTTTTGAAATGATTTTCCTTCTTTTATTTCTTGATTAAACTCAAAAATAAATTCTACTCCTGAAAAAATACCAACAGAAAATTTTTTTGCTAATCCTGCATTGTCTCCTATAAATTTTAAACTTATATCGCTTTTTAATGAGGAAATTGATTTTGCAATAGCAAAAACTTCTCCAGGGTTATCAAACACGCTTTTTTTTTGGCTATAAAGTTCCTTAGCTTTATTGAGAGGAGTTGGTTTGGGTAATTTTTTAATAACAGGAACAAAATCAATACCAACATTAGCATTTCGAATTGTTTGATCAAGCAGTTCTGGAGTAATAGGAGTAAGTAGATCTGTAATAGTTTTAGAATGAGTATTTGAGCTAGTCATAGGTTTTTTATTAAATTAAAATTAACTAAAAAAACCAAAACTTTCTCAAATAAAAAAGAATGTAAATAAAATTAATTTATAAATTAAAAAACTGTTTCAAAAATGTAATGTCAAATCTCATTTTTAAAATTTTAAAAAATATCAAAATTCTAATAGCATTTCCCATTTTAAAATAAATATTCTTCACAAAAATTTTTAGATAAAAAAATTAAAAAACGAAATGCTGTATACCTATACAACATGAGGTCCATACAAAAAAGCCTTCTAAATTTTTTAGCAAAAATTTTAAAGAAGATGTTTATAAAATTCTTTAGTATAATTTAAAATGGGAAATGGTATAATACCAAATCCCATCTTTAAATAAAATTATAACAAAATATTTATTAGTCGCGCTAAAGCAATGACACGATTTTTTAGATAAAAATTTTTAAAAAATGAAGTGGTATACCTATACGACTGAGGCTCGTATCGCTTGCTTTAGCACGACTGAATAGAAAGTTTTTAGAGATTTTTTACCAAAAATATGAAGTTGGAATTTTAATTTTTTTAAAACTTTTAAAGATGGGATTTAGTAGCAGTCTATTTTAATAAAATTATTATGATTTGATTTAAATGTGGGAAGTTATATTATGGCACTGTCGCAAATCAACTTTTTTGTTGAAATTTTCATAATTCTAAAATTTTTGAAATTATTTCTTCTAGGCACTTACATCTAAGCACGCTTACCTTTCAAAAATTTTATAACCACAAAAATTTCTTAAAAAACTTAATTTGTGACAGTGCTATTATAATAATTTTTATTAAAATTATTGACACCAATTGAGAATCTAGTTTATGTTTATCTTCTTTGGCCAAGAATCTTCAAAAAGCCTTAAGCTACATGAACTACAACTCTGTTTTTTAAGATTTTTATCTCAAAAATATTTCTCTTAATTTATTATTTTTAAGTGGAAACAATATATTTATAATTTTCTAAAGATTAAGGTTACAAGTTAAGATATGAGCTACATAATTCAAGGTAAAAACCACCCTTATGAAGTTGTTATTGGTTGCGAAATTCATGCACAAATAACTTCAAATTCAAAACTTTTTTCACGAGCTGCTACAAATTTTGGAGCAAAACAAAACTCACAAGTTTCACTGGTTGACGCTGCCTTTCCTGGAATGTTACCAACTATTAATGAAGAATGTGTTAAGCAGGCCGTTAAAACTGGTCTTGGTATTAATGCAAAAATAAATTTATTATCAATTTTTGATCGTAAAAATTATTTTTATCCCGACTTGCCACAAGGCTATCAAATCTCTCAATATTCTAATCCAATAGTCGGTGAAGGTTCTGTTGAAATAACATTGGAAGACGGAAATAAAAAAATTATTGGTATTGAAAGAATTCATCTTGAACAAGATGCTGGTAAATCAATTCACGATCAGCACCCTTCTTTGTCTTTAATTGATCTAAATCGTGCTGGAGTTGGTTTAATGGAAATTGTTTCCAAGCCTGACATGAATTCACCGTTTGAAGCTTCGGAATATGTAAAAACTATTCGCTCAATAGTTCGCTCGCTTGGCACTTGTGATGGCGATATGGAAAAGGGTAATTTAAGATGTGATGCTAATGTTTCTGTGCGTAAAGTCGGTGATAATAAACTTGGCACAAGATGCGAAATTAAAAATCTTAACTCAATGCGAAATATTGCAAGAGCAATTGAATTTGAGGCAAATCGTCAAGTTAAAATTTTAGAAAATTCTGGTAAAATAGATCAAGAAACTAGATTATTTGATGTTGTAACTGGTGAAACTAGAACTATGCGTAGCAAAGAAGATGCAATGGATTACAGATATTTTCCCGATCCAGATCTTCCGCCATTAGTTTTATCACAAGATTTTATTGAAGAAATTAAAAAAACTTTGCCAGAATTGCCGCAGGCTAAAAAAGCAAGATTTATTAATGAATTACAGATCTCAGAATATGATGCTTCAGTCCTAACTGCTGATGAAGAAATATCATCATATTTTGAAAAATTAATTAAAAATCATGAAGCAAAATTATGTGTTACTTGGCTTACGGTAGAGCTTTTTGGTAGAATGAATAAAAATAGTATT
This sequence comes from Rickettsia typhi, assembly GCA_945861125.1. Taxonomy (GTDB): domain Bacteria; phylum Pseudomonadota; class Alphaproteobacteria; order Rickettsiales; family UBA1997; genus CAILUF01. The sequence continues at coordinate 10,015 of CAMASZ010000018.1, forward strand.
AAATTTGAAAACTTAAAAGTTTCGGCTGAAAATTTAAGTGAGCTACTTGATTTAATAAAGTCTGGTGAGATATCGGGAAAAATAGCTAAAGAAGTTTTAGATATAATGTTTGAAACTGGAGATAAAGCTTCTAAAATTGTCGAAACAAAAGGTTTAAAGCAATTATCAGATAGTGGTGCTATAGAAAAAATTATTGATGAAGTAATTAGTCTTAATCAAGACAACTTTAATAAATGCGTCGCTGGAGATGAAAAATTATTTGGTTTTTTTGTTGGTCAAGTAATGAAGTTAAGTAAAGGTCAAGCAAATCCTAAATTGGTTAATGATATTTTAAGAAATAAGATAAGTTCTGCAAATCAAAAATAAAATTTAATTTTAATATTTACAAAATTTGTCTACACAAAAATTCCAACTACATTCAAAATTTCTTCCTGCTGGAGATCAGCCAAAAGCAATAAATAAGCTTGTTAAAGGATTAAAAGAAAAAAAGAAAGATCAGATATTGCTGGGAATTACTGGCTCTGGAAAAACATTTACCATGGCTAATATAATTCAGGAAACTCAGCGTCCCACTTTGATTATGGCTCATAATAAAACTTTGGCAGCTCAACTTTATGGAGAAATGAAAGAATTTTTTCCAAATAATGAAGTTGGATATTTTGTTTCTTTTTATGATTATTATCAGCCAGAAGCTTATGTAGCAAGAACCGATACTTTTATTGAAAAAGATAGCTCAATCAATGAACAAATTGACCGTTTAAGACATAGTGCTACAAGAGCTCTATTTGAAAGAAGAGATACAATAATTATTGCATCAGTATCTTGTATATACGGTATCGGATCGCCGGAGTTTTATTCAAAAATGGTTTTAAGATTAAAGGTTGGCGAAGAGGTAAATCGTCAAAAACTATTAATGCGTTTTATTGATCTGCAATATACTAGAAATGATATTGATTTTGAAAGATGTTGTTTTCGGGTGAGGGGAGAGGTTGTAGATATTTTTCCATCGCATATGGAAGATAGGGCGTGGAGAATATGTATGTTTGGTGATGAAATTGAAGAAATTATCGAATTTGATCCTCTTACTGCAGAAATTTTTAGTAAATTAGATTCGGTTGCAATATACCCATCTTCGCATTATGTGGCTCCAGCTGATATCTTGCAGAAAGCTATAAAGAATATTAAAAATGATTTAAGCGATAGAATTAAAGACTTAGAAAATAACGGTAAATTACTTGAAGCGCAAAGATTAAATCAAAGAACAACCTATGATATTGAATTGATGAATTCTATGGGCAGTTGCAAGGGTATTGAAAATTATTCGCGCTATTTAACTAATCGTGAAGCGGGCTCACCTCCACCAACCTTATTTGAATATCTTCCCGAAGATGCGCTGTTATTTGTTGATGAGAGTCATGTTTCTGTTCCTCAGGTTGATGGTATGTCGAAAGGTGATCAAGCAAGAAAATCGGTACTCGTTGAACATGGTTTTCGCTTGCCAAGCGCTCTTGATAATAGGCCACTTAAATTTAATGAGTGGGAAAGTTTTAAACCGCAAACCATTTATGTTTCTGCCACTCCAGGAAAATATGAAATTCAAAAAGCAAATAGTGAAATTGTTGAGCAGATAATTCGACCAACTGGTTTAATTGATCCGATCTGTGAAATTCGTTCAGCAAAAAATCAAGTTGCAAATTTATTGGTAGAAATTAAGCAAACTAAGGATAAAGGTTTTCGTACTTTAGTTACAACTTTAACCAAAAAAATGTCTGAAGATTTAACCGACTATCTAAATGATGCTGGAATAAATGTGGTTTATATGCATTCAGATGTTGATACGCTTGATCGTATTGAAATAATTCAAAATCTAAGATTAGGTAAGTTTGATTGCTTAGTTGGCGTTAATTTGTTGCGCGAAGGCCTTGATATTCCCGAATGTGCTTTGGTAGCAATTTTAGACGCAGATAAAGAAGGTTTTTTACGCAATGAAACTTCTTTAATACAAACAATTGGCAGAGCTGCTCGTAATTCTGAAAGTAAAGTCATTCTTTATGCTGATAAAGAAACAAAATCTATTCAAAAAGCTCTTTTTGAAACAAATCGTCGTCGCTTAATTCAAATTAATTATAATAAAGAAAATAATATAACTCCAAAGACCACTTATAAGTCAATCACTAGTGCCTTGGAAAATTTATATAGTAAAAAAACTGAACAAAATCAAAAAGAAAGTAAAATTGCTACTCAAGAAGAAATTATTGAATTAAAAAAAGAAATGCTAAGAGCCGCAGCAGATCTTAATTTTGAAAGGGCAGTTGAACTTAGAGATCAAATTAAAAAATTAGAAAATCAAATTTTGTTATAAAATAATTAATGATAATGGTAGCAAATTTGTGAGTGGTTCTACAAAAGATTTCAGCTTGAATAATTTGCTATTACAAGTAATATTAGAAGTTTCAAACCTTTATCAATGGCGAAGTAGCTCAGTTGGTAGAGCAGCGGGATCATAATCCGCGTGTCGGGGGTTC
>CAMASZ010000019.1 GCA_945861125.1 Rickettsia typhi
ATATTTAGGAAGCCAGTTTAATAATTTAACCGCCTTACTAGCATCTAGTTTTAATATTTCCGCTTCGTGCAAATTAGCATTATTTTTTTCTATTTTATAACTACCCATACCAATATTAGAAATGAAATTTCTAGCAAGATCTTCAACTGTTACCTCTTTGATATCAAGCGGAGCAAAATTAAAACTACAAGAAAATTTCTGTGGATCACTACAAAGCTTGTAAGCTAATAGAAGATAGCCATTTAAAACATCAAAAACATGTTGCCACGGTCTTATAGAATTTGGACTTCTAATAATAAGATTTTGTTTATTTTTGATTGATTGAATTATATCAGGAATAATTCTATCAACAGAAAAATCTCCTCCACCTATAACATTACCCGCTCGAGCCGATGCAATAGCAATCTTTTTTCCAATAAAAAAAGATTTTCTGTATGAGGTTGTGATTATTTCGCTACAGGCTTTACTTGCCGAATAAGGATCATGACCACCTAAATTATCAGTTTCTCTATAGGGCCAAATCCACTCTTTATTTTCATAACATTTATCAGTTGTAACATTTACAATTGATTTTAAAGAATCAAGATCTTTAACTGCTTCAAATAAATTAACAGTACCCATAACATTTGTAGAGTAGTTAAAAATTGGATCTTTATAAGATTCTCTAACAAGCGGTTGAGCCGCTAGGTGAAATATTATTTCTGGTTGGAATTTATTGATAGCTGATTTTAATACTTTAAAGTCTCTTATATCAGCGATATGTGATTCAACTTTTTGATCAAGATTTAATATGTTAAACAAGCTATCTCTTTTATTATCGGGTGATAAAGCATATCCAGCAACTTTTGCACCCAAATAATTAAGAAAAAGACACAGCCAAGATCCTTTAAATCCTGTGTGGCCAGTTATAAATACTTTTTTATTTTTATAAAAATTTTTTTCTGCAAACATTGTTTGATAAAAAATTTAGAGTTTTAATTGACTTATTATTAAATATAGCAAACTAGTATTACCATATTTTCCAAGGAGCGTTTTTACTGTTCCAAAGCTCATCAAGATAGTTCTTATCTCTTAATGTATCCATTGGTTGCCAAAAACCATCATGCTTAAATGCCATAAGTTGTTGATCAATAGCAAGATTTTGGAGTGGCGACTGCTCCCAAATTGTCTTATCACCATCTTTTATATATGAAATAGCTTTTGGAGATAAAATAAAAAAACCACCATTAATATATCCGCCGTCACCTTTTGGCTTTTCTTGAAATTTTGTTATTTTATTATTTTCAATTTCTAGAGCTCCAAATCTTCCAGATGGCTGAACAGCGGTTAGGGTTGCAAGCTTTTGATGTTTTTTATGAAAATTAATTGATTCTACTATATTGACATTTGATAATCCATCTCCATATGTAAGACAAAAAAAATCTTCATCTTTAACATATTCAGAAATTCTTTTTATTCTTCCGCCCGTCATTGAATCTTCTCCAGTATTAACCAATGTTATTTTCCATGATTCAGAGTAATTATTATGAATTTTTATATCATTGTTGCTTAAATCTATAGTAAGATCAGACATATGTTTATAATAATTAATAAAATATTCCTTAATCACGTAACCTTTATAACCCAAACATATAATAAAATCATTTATTCCATAATATGAATATATTTTCATTATATGCCAAATTATTGGTTTTTCTCCAATTTCAATCATTGGCTTTGGCTTAAGATTTGTTTCTTCACTAATTCTAGTTCCAAATCCACCCGCTAAAATTACTGCTTTCATTGTTTAATTTATTTTTATTGCGAATTCAAATGACTTTAATTTATTTAAAAATCATATTTGATAATGTTGTTTTACCACTCAATCAATATTGCAAATTTAAATTTTTACAAGCTTTTATTTGCATTAATTTTGAATAAAAAATTATTTGAAAAATAATTTGATTTTCTTCTTAAAATTTTTGATTTTTTTGTTAAATTTCTGAGTAAGTTGTCTTGAATAATAAATTATTTTAAAAATTCTAATTTTTGAAATTATGTTATATGCTAATTCTTTGTTAATTATTAGTTTTTGATTTTCAATAATTACCTTAGAATTTTGATTAGCAAACATCACATCTTGATTTACTGATAAGCAAGATGAATAATTCAGTTTTAGATTTTCATTTTTTGGATAATAGATTTTAACTGTTAATCTTTTGCTATTTTTAACTTTATCACCATAAAAATTTACAAAAATAATAGAAAATCTAGCTATAGAAATATGTTTTAAAACATGAATTTGAGGAATTTTTTTGAATAAAATGTTTCCCATGATATAAAAACCATCTTTTCTGATCAAATTGCGTTCTTTAATAAATCCACCTTCTTCAATATATACTGTATCAGACTTAACTAGATCAATATTTTCATTATCTTCAAAGCATCTAACCATTGAAGAAATATGATCATAAAAAAAACATTCATTTTTATTAGTAAATAAAAACAAATTATTTTCTGAAATTTTTATATTAGGCAAGTTTTGCTCTACTATTAACCCAACTTTATTATCATCATTAATCGTATGTTCGTGATAATTTATTTTGAAGTTATACCTGTTTGATACTTTTAAATATTGTAATTTGTCTTTTTTAGCCAAAATATTAACTTCAACATTTTTGTATAATTGATTTTTAATTGAATCTAAAAAATATTCTACATTATTGATATTGGTTTTATCATCACAAAGATAAAAAATATTAACTTTAAATTTTGCTTCTTTCGCGCAGTAGTTTGCTTCGACATCTTTCCTTCTTTGATTAAAAGAATCATACAAATTATTAATTTGTTTACTCAAATCAAAATTATTTTTTACATAATCTTGTAATTTTTCAACCATTTTAACAACCTCATCTCTGTTATTTAGCGCCCAATTATAATGCTCAATAATTTGGCCAATTTTTTCTTGATCATCTCCTCTAATATATAAAACTTTATCACCAAAATTTTTTATGAAAAAATTATTTTCATCACATATTGGTAGGGCACCTCCAGCAATTAGTTCAAAAACCCTACTGGTTCCTATTTCACTTTCGATATGAGCTTCATGACTTAAAGCAAGCCCTAGTAAACAATCCGATATTTCTTTAAAAATAGATATTCCATCAAATGGAATTTCATCAATATAGCTTTTAAAGCCCTTCCATGGTCTTATTTTTTTAGAAATTTTTTGTGGACCATATATTTTTAAAATTGCTTTATTATCTAGAGCTTGAAAAATTTCTTCAAATCTAGATTTTCCAAGAGTTTTGTCCCAATTAATACCGCAATAAAAAATTTTTTCACGCTTATTATTTGGTTCAAAATATGGTCCAGAATTTGTATGATTGATAACTAGTTTTGGATATAAATGATTAGAATTATTAAAATCTATTAGTCTTTTTACATGATCATCTGCAACATCTGACAAACAAGAAATAAAATCTTGATGAGAAAGTAAATTTAAACTTGTTTTTTCATAACCCCAATCAAAATAAAATTTTAAAGGATTCCATAAAGCAACAAAAGAAAAGCCATCATAGCATTTTGGAGATGCAAAATGAAGATTAATAACAAAATCAACTTTAGATTCATCAATTATATCGGGGGTTTCTCTAAATTCTTCGTCCAAAATATTGCCATATTTATTAATAACTATAAGAGATTTTTTTATTTTCTCTGAAGCAATTTTGAATCTTCTAATGGTTTCATTCTCAGCTGCATTGGCTTCTGGCCATTCACAAACAATAGCAAATTTATTTTTCATATAATCAAGAATTATAAAAAGTTGTTGTATCCTTATTTCCAATCAAAGAATTTATATAGGTTAAGCAATTTGATTCAGGATTATATTTTGCTCTAGCTTTTTGCAACTCATCTTTTTTTGACTTAACTTTTAAAATTTTTTTTGATAACTCTAGATAATTTCCTTGATCAAAAAAAGTAAAACAGTCTTTAAAAAAATTTTTTTCATAAGTTTCAAAAAGATTAGTTCTAGATAAAATTATTTTGCCACTATTACTTAAGTGAGTTGAATAAGAAACTGGACCAGAACCTTGTTGAGCAACTTCATAATAAGGAAAAACACTTATATCAACCGCAGATATTAGTTGCTTGAATTCTTCTTCATCAATTATGTGATTTATAAAATGAATTCTATCAAACAACTTATTATTGATAATTTTATTCATTAAATAAACCATGTACGAATCTTGTTCAACTATATTATTATTTTGATGATCATGATCATGGGATTTATTATTTTTCTTACCAGAATTAATTAGGATTGATCTAGTCTTTAAATTGTTAATTGGATGACAATTTGAAGATAATATTAAGTGATAGTTTTCTGGCAAAAATTTTAAGGCATCAATAACAACATCTATCCCCTTATATGGACGATAAAAACCATAGCAACCAATATAAGTGATATTTTTGTCAAGTTGATATTTATCTAAAGTTATCTCTCTAATATTTTCATTAGAAAATTTTATTACATCTGCACTATTTGCCGAAACAATCGGATGAAAGTATGAAGGTACGTTTAAAAGTGATAATTTTTCAGAAAGTTCTTTTTGATGAACTATTATTGAAATATTTTTACCTTTTTGCTGAAGTTTTTTTACTCTCTGAATTATCATGGATTGCATGTCTTTATATGCATCAATTGATTTTCGCTTTTTTTTAAACATTGATAATTTTAATCTAAAAAGTTTTTTTTGAATTGATGATAAATTGGCTATTTCTTGCGATATTCCTAGCGAATGAAAAGTGATTGAAATATTTTCTCCATTCCTTGCATCGATAATTTCTTCAATAAACTTAATTGCTTTTCGGACTTTTTTGTGAAAAAGTGCCGGTTCAAATTGAATATTTATATAATCATATTTTTTAGCTTGATTAATAACTTTAATCTTCATTTCATTATGAAAGCTAGAATGTACCATTCTTTGATCAAGCTCAATGCAATCAGTTTTTTTAAAGTAATTTTTTAAATCATGGATAATCTGCTTAGTATAAGTGGCATTTCCGCAGTTATCTTGATATGATGATATGATTCCTAAGGTCTTATCTTTTAAAAACGATAAATCTTTTTTATTAGACATAAAGTTAAAGTTATAAATTTTTTATAATTAGGGAATTTTATGTGGCAAAATCAAACTTTGAATTTTTTATAAAAAATTTATCTCAAAAACTTATTTTGCTTATTTTGCTAAATTATACCAAATCCAATCTTTAAAAGTTTTAAAAAAATTTAAAGATTGGATTTGGTATTAGATTTAACAAATTAATGTTTTAACAATCGTAAAATAGTTAAAAAAAATAATCAAACCCTTTTACTTCGCATCGGATCAGCATAATATACCCCGAGCAATTTAACATTTTTAGAGAAGAAGCCAAGCTCTTCAAGCGCTAAAGCAACTTTTTTTTCACTAGGATGACCATCAATAGAGACAAAAAATTGTGCTTGATTAGAAATACCGCCAGGAATATAACTTTCTAATTTTACCAAACTTACTCCATTGGTTGCAAAGCCACCAAGAGCTTTGTATAAAGAACCCGGTATGTTTCTTATTGTAAATAATAATGCAGTGATTGTTGGAGCGATTTTTGGATCAGTCTCTTTTGGATCTTTAGCAATTACAATAAAAATTGTTATGTTGTCGTTGTCTAAATCTTGAATATTTTCTTTTAAAACTTTTAATCCATATAGATCGCTAGCTAATTTTGAACATATTGCCCCCTTAGACTTATCATTCGTTAAGGCAATATACTCAGCAGCTTTAGCAGTATTTGAAGATTCACTAAGTATAACTTTTAACTGTTGTAGATTATTTTGACATTGCATCAAAGCTTGTGGATGAGAAAAAACTTCTGTGATATCAGTGATATCGGCATTTTTTAAACCAACCAAATTATGAGAGATGGGGAAAAAATGCTCAGCGACTATTGATACATTATGTCTTTGTAATAAATCATGAATTTCTGAAACTCTGCCTGCATATGAATTTTCTAGAGGTATCATACCATAATGAACATCACCATTTTCAACCGCTAAAAAAACATCTTTAAAATTTCCATAAGCCTGTGCTTCAAAGTTTTCATAATATTTAATACAAGCTAGATTAGAGTTGGCTCCATAAGAGCCTTGAAAAGCTATTATTTTTTTTTTCATAATTTAAACTTATATATATAACAATATGGCACTATTACATTTGATTTGAAAATCATAAACCATATAAACCCTTGAATTTACTGATTCAGTAAAAAAAATTTATAACAATTTAATTGACTTCAATAAAAAATTTATGCTAGAATTAGTAGTATTATTTTGGCTTAATTATTGTATAATACCATCTTTAAAGTTTTAAAAAAAATCAAAATTCTAACTTCATATTTTTAAGTTAAATAGTATATTACAAATACTAAAATTATATAATTATCAACAATGAAAGATTCTTGGCAAACTAAATCATGGAGAAACTTCCCAATCAAACAACAACCAAGCTATAAAAATTTAGAAAATCTTAAAAAAATTGAACATCAACTAGCCAATTTTCCACCCCTCGTTTCAATTGATGAAATCGAAAAGTTAAAAAAAGAATTATCATTGGTTTGTCGTGGAGAGGCATTTTTATTGCAAGGCGGAGACTGCGCTGAAAGTTTTTTAGAATTTTCTCACAATAATTTAAAAAGTTATTTTCGAACTATAATGCAAATGACGGTTGCTTTAATGTACGGACTTAAAAAACCAATAGTTAAAGTCGGTAGAATTGCAGGTCAATATGCTAAACCACGCTCTCAAGACAATGAAACCATTAACAATAATACCCTTCCCGCTTATCGTGGCGACATTATCAATTCAATTGAATTTGAAGAAAAATCTCGTGAAGCTGATCCACAAAAATTAATTGATGCTTATTTTTATTCTTCTGCATCGTTAAATTTCCTACGCTCTCTTGCTGTTGGTGGTTACGGTAATTTAGAAAAAGTTAATAAATGGAATGAAGAATTCACCCATAGTTTAAACAGCAAAAAACACAGCGAAAAAGTTACTTCAAAAATTAACGAAATTCTAGAATTTATGAAATCTTGTGGCATTGATTATAAAACCATGCCCCAATTCACTACTGCTAGCTTTTATACCTCGCACGAAGCATTACTACTAAATTACGAAGAAGCATTTACCAAGATAAATAATGACAATAAAAAATATTATGCTCAATCTGCTCATATGCTTTGGATTGGTGATCGTACACGTAATATCAATGAAGCTCACGTTGAATTTATGCGCGGAATTTCCAACCCAATTGCCTTTAAAGTTGGACCCTCAATTACCAAAGATGACTTACTAAAATTACTTGACATTCTCAACAAAGATAATGATGCAGGAAAAATTACTCTTATAAGCAGAATGGGTAAAGACAATATTCATAAAACATTACCATCACTAATTAAGGCAGTCAAAAATAATGGCAATAATGTTATCTGGTCATGCGATCCAATGCATGGCAATACTATTAAATCTTCAAATGGATATAAAACCAGAAAATTCGAAGATATACTTGATGAAGTAAAATCATTTTTCATAATACACAAAGAAATTAACACTATCGCCGGCGGAATCCACTTTGAAATGACCGGACAAGATGTAACTGAATGCCTAGGTGGAAATCAAAAAATTTCAGAATTAAATTTAAGCGACCGTTATCACACTCACTGCGACCCAAGATTAAATTCATCTCAAAGCGTTGAAATGGCTTTTACCATAGCTTATGAACTTGCCAACACTATATCTTAATCTTAATAAATGATTGTAAATTCTAATAACAAAAAACACGGCATCATAGCTATAGTAGGAGCTCCTAATGCAGGAAAATCAACTCTCACTAATTCATTACTTGGTCAAAAAATTTCAATTGTTTCACCAAAAGTTCAAACCACCAGAAATTCAATTAAAGCCATTATTACCGAAAAACAATTTCAAGTAATTTTAGTTGATACTCCTGGAATTTTTATTCCTCGTAACGAAAAAATCTTAGAAAGAATCATTGTAAAATCAGCTTGGCAAGCTCTTAGAGAGGCTGATCACATTTGTTTTGTTGTTGATGCTGTAGTTGGTGTTAATAATCAAAATAAAGCAATTTTAAATGATTTAAAAAAGGAAAACCTTCCAATAACTGCCATTATTAATAAAATTGATTTACTCAAGAAATCAAAACTACTAGAAATTTTTTCCAATTTATCTGCTCTAGGAATAAACGATATAATACCGGTATCCGCAATAACAAATGAAGGCATAGATTCATTAAAATCTTTATTATTTGAAAAATGTTTAAATGACAGCTGGATTTATGAAGAAGATCAAATAACAGATGCGCCGATGCGTTTTATAGCTAGTGAAATTACCCGTGAAAAACTATTCTTAAATTTAAATCAAGAATTACCCTACTCACTTCATGTTAATACTGATAGCTACGAAATTCTTACCAATAATCAAATCAAAATTAATCAAACAATTTTTGTCTTCAAAGAGAGTCAAAAATCAATTATACTTGGTAAAAATGGTTCAATGATAAAAAAAATTGGCCAAGAATCGCGCCAAGATATTGCAAGAGTAGCAAATTCTAAGGTACATTTATTTTTATTTGTCAAAGTAAAAGAAAATTGGATCAAAAATATCGCCGATATTTAAATATCAAAAATGATGTTAATTTGATAAAAGTTTTTCATGTAAACTATCTTTAATTCTTGGTAAAACCGAGTCAATTTCTTTCATTTCGTTAATTTTACCATTGCAATGCAAAACTAAATCACAACCAGCCTCAAGAATTAGTTTAGTATTTTCTGTAATTGTTCTTTTTAATGCCTTCATAGAAATATCATCGCTCATCAAAATATTTTTAAAACCAATTTCATTGCGAATAATCGAAATTGCTTTTTTAGAAATTGTAGCGCAATTTTCTTTATCAATAGAATCATAGAGAATATGCGCCGTCATGGCAAATTTCTGTTTATTAAGGGCTTTAAATGGAATAAAATCAAAATTATTTAATTCTTCAAAAGAGACGTCAACACAAGGCAATTCAAGATGACTATCGCAATTACCGCGCCCATGTCCAGGAATATGCTTAATTACTGGATAAACCCCTTCGCTTAATAATCCATCACAAACTTTCAAACCAAGATCAGCAACTTGCATTGGGTTATCGCCATAGGCTCGATCTTTAATAATTTCGTGAGTTTGAGAATTAGCAATATCAAGCACCGGAGCACAATTAACATTGATACCAATCTCAATTAAATCCCGAGCAATCTGTGCAAAATTATTAAATAATTGTTTACGAGACTCTTCGGGGTTTGACTTATAAAGGTCAGCAAAATATTTACCACTAGGATATTTTGACCAATTTGGTGGCGCTAATCTAGCAACCCTACCACCTTCTTGATCAATTAAAATTAGTACTTCACCATCCATTAATTCGCGAAGAGATTTGGTCAGATGTTTTAATTGATTTTTATCAATTATATTGCGAGCAAATAAAATAAAACCCAAACAAGAATTTTTAGAAAAAAAATATTTCTCTTCATCAGTAAGAAATGTTCCTGCAATACCGTATATTACTGGTTTAAACAATTTTTTGTTATTGACTATTTTTTGTAAAAGATTAGACATTTATAAATTGCCCTTGGTTGAATTAATAGCATCTTTTTTTCTTTCATCTATTTTTATTGCTTGACGAAGAGAGTATGCAAAAGCCTTAAAGCAAGATTCGATGATATGGTGATTATTGATTCCGTATAAATTTTCAATATGTAAATTACATTGAATTGAATTTGATATTGCGAAAAAAAATTCCCTAAATAACTCACAATCCATTTCTCCAACCTTATCTCTTTTGAATTCGCAGTTAAAGACGGCATAAGAGCGACCGGATAAATCAATAACACATCTACTAAGTGTTTCATCCATTGGAATGTATGAATAACCAAATCTAGTTATACCAATTTTTTCACCAAGCGCTTTACTTATTGCCTTACCCAAAACTATTCCACAATCTTCAACAGTATGATGAAAATCAATGTGCAAATCTCCAACCGCTTGAAGAGAAATATCAATTAAACTATGATGAGATAGCTGTTGCAACATATGATCAAAGAAACCGATACCAGTAGAAATTTTATGAACTCCATTGCCATCTAAATTAATATCAACTTTAATCTTTGTTTCTTTAGTATTTCTTTCAATTGAAGATTTGCGCATGAAGCTATGCTTTTAAATTTTGATTAACAAAGTCCCAGTTAACAAGATGATTGAGAAAAATATCAATATAATTTGGACGAGCATTTTGAAAATCAAGATAATAAGCATGCTCCCAAACATCCATAGTCATCAAAGGTTTAGCCGAAGATGTAAGGGGGGTTTCAGCGTTACTGGTTTTAACTACTTTTAATTTATTAGAATCAAGCACTAACCATGCCCAACCTGAACCAAACTGAGTAGCGCCAGCATTTTTAAATTCTGTAACAAAAGCTTCATAGGAGCCGAAATCTTGCTCAATTTTTTTAAGCAAGTCACCACTCGGCTTTCCACCACCTTGTGGCTTCATAGAGTGCCAATAAAAAGTATGATTCCAAACTTGAGCAGCATTGTTAAAAATAGATGTCTTGGATTTATCTTGAAATGAAATTTTAATTATCTCTTCAAGAGTTTTATTTGCCAAATCGGTTCCGGTAATCAAGTTATTGAGATTAGTTACATAAGCCTGATGATGTTTGCCGTAGTGATAATTTATCGTATTTTCTGAAATATGTGGTGCAAGAGCATTTTTGCTGTATGGAAGAGCTGGTAATTCAAAAGGCATAGTATTTCTCCTAAAAAAATTTTTGGTTAAAAAAGTTTTACTGTTAAAATTTTCAAATTTACAAGCACCAATAGCTATGACTGGTGATAATAAAATTGTTTTGATGAATTTTCTTTTTGATATTATCATCTAAGTAATTAAATTTTTTAAATATAATTATAACAAAATATTTTGTTAGAATTTGATTTAAAAATAAAAAATATTGTGTTAGTAACTATTAAAATTGCTTTTGCAATAGCTTTATTCTTTATCTTTTAAAATTATAATTATTTTCTTAACCTTGTCAATTTTATTTTTACCAAATTTATGGAAAAAATTTCTGCAGTAATTGTTGCTCACAATGAAGAAAAAAAAATTTTAGATTGTTTAAAAAGCCTTGATTTTACTGATGAAATTGTGGTTGTGTTAGATAAATGTACTGATAAAACCAAAACAATAATTTTAGAATATTCAAAAAAAATCAAGATAATTGAAGGTGCATGGGAAATTGAAGGGGCAAGAAGAAATATAGCTTTAAACAGTGCTAGTTATAACTGGATTCTTGAAATTGATGCTGACGAAATAATTTCTGATAATTTAAAAAATGAAATACTAAAAACAATAAAAAATTCTCCACCATCTGGATTTGTGATTCCAATCAATAATCACATAGGTAAAAAATGCATAAAACATGGCTGGCTTAGAACTATATGTGTATTGGATCGACTTACATTGACATATAAAGGCTTAAAAAAATATCATGAAGATAAAATGATTCACCCTACTTTTAATTTTGTTGGCAATAAATATAATCTCCTTAATCCAATAAATCACTTTGTAGATGATGATATTTCAGATTTAATTTTGCGCTTCAATCGTTATACCAATTGGAAAGCAAATGATCTAATTACTAAACAAAAAAAACTACCCAACTTATTAAAATTAATTTTTGATTTTAAATTACGATTTTGTAAAGCTTATATTTTAAAAAAAGGTTATAAAGAGGGTTTAATTGGTTTTCTGATTGCAATTCTTGCTGGACTTTATCCATTAGTAACCTATTTAAAAGTTAAAGAAAAATTAAATGAAAATAGCTAATATCATTATATCTTCACAAAATGGAGGAGCTGAGCAGGTTTTTATTGATTACATGAAAATTTTAAAAAAACTTGATCATCAAGTTTGTGCTATCATAAAAAATGATGCTCCCTACATTAATAAAATCAATAATCTTGAAATTAATGTTTCTAAAATTCACAATAGATTTGGATTTTATGATTTTTTTTCAGTAAAAGAATTAGTAAAAATTTTATTAAAAGAAAATCCTGATGCATTAATTGCTCATGCTGGA
>CAMASZ010000020.1 GCA_945861125.1 Rickettsia typhi
GCTGCTTGGTCTGGCGAGAAGATCTTTGAAATAAAAATCTTTAAAAAATGAAGCTGTATATCCATACTGCTGAAGCTTTTTAGAGATTTTTGTACCAAAAATATGAAGTTAGAATTTTGATATTTTTAAAACTTTAAAGATAGAATTTGGTATTATTAAGATTTTGATATCATATGGGCCTCAACTTAAAAACACCAATAATTTATAACATAAAACTACGTTGATTTTAAACTATTATCAATTTGGCTACAATACCAAAAAAGCTGTTTTAAGAATTTGTAGAAATTTATTGCCCCTAAATTAAACGGCATTATTTGCTAATCAACTTTAAATCTTACTACAATATCTTGCCAATTATCTTTATCGCTTGTTTCAAAGCGCCATTTATAAAGACTTTTTACTAGTAGGTAATTAAGTTTTGGATTATTACAAGGTTTTATTAATTCTACTTTGGTAACTACGCCTTGCTGAGAAATATAAAAACGAGCTAGAGCTTCGGTATTAATGGCTTCGTAGCGAAGATCTTCAGGAATTTCTGGTAATGGTTGATAAATTAAATTAGATTTTTTGCTAGCGATGTTTTCGCTAAAATCATTGCCCAATTTATTTTCTAATTTATTTTTCTTCAAAAAGTTTTCATGAGAATTTTTCTCACTATCTTCAAAAATATCTTTATTTTTTCTTTTGAAGCTTTGGTTTGAAAGGCTTACATTAGAATTGCTAATTAATTCAGTGTCAATATAAAGGCTAATTGGAGGCATTATTTTTTCTTTGCTTTCGATAAAAAATAATAAAACTATTAAGAGATAAGTTATGCAGGCAAGTGTTATGCTTAATTTTGGACGAAACATTATTGCCTCGCAATTAATGAAAAATGATGAATACCAACTTTTCTAATTTCAAGAATAACTTGCATTAAGAAGCCCTGCCTAACATCTTGATCGCAAGCAATTATGATGGTTTCTTCCTTGTTTTTTATCAGCTTATTAACTTCATTACCCAGAGCTTCAAATAAAATTTGGTTTTGATTGAGAAAAATAATATTATCTTTATTGATACTAATAGTTATTTTGTTATCACTAGAAACTTTTTCTGCTCGACCTTTGGTTAAATTAACATTAATTCCACTAAAACTTTGCATAAAAAGTGAAGTAAGAATAAAAGCTGCCAATAAAAAGAACATCACATCAATCATAGGAATAATTTCTATTCTTGCTTTCTTTGCTTCTCTAATTCTTTTAATTTTCATTTCTATCAATTTTTAAATGATCGATAATGCGAGTACCAAGTCTTTCTAGGTCATCAATTGTTTGGTTCTGAAGTTTTATAAAATAATTAAAAGCAAATAAAGCGATTATTGCAATTATTAATCCAAAACCAGTTGCAATTAGACTTTCTGCAACACCAGCTGTTATGCCGGTTGGATTAATAATTCCTTCATTGCCAAGAATTTTGAATGAAGACATCATGCCCATAATTGTTCCAAGTAATCCTAACAATGGCGCTGAAGTTATAATTGTTTCTAAAATCCACAGTAGTGAGTTTAATTGTTTTTCAATTTGTTTTGCTTCATCGATTGCTCTTGATTCTAGCCACCATATCGGCTTAGTTTTATTTTCAAAAATAAGCCTAAAAAATTTACGATAACAATTTTGTTGATCAAGTTTTTGTAATTGTTGATTAAATTTTTGCCAATCAAAATTATAAGTTTCAATTAAATCAAAAAATCTTTTGGAAATTTTAACGTGTTTTTGATAATAAAAAATTTTATCAAAAATTATCGCTAAGGCAATTATAGCCATAGCTGAGAGCGGAATCATTACCAAACCACCTAATTTAATAATATTCATAATTTTATTACTTATTGTTGGATTTTTGTTGAATATTTGAGTCTAATTCTTTAAGAGATTTAGGATGAATAACTGTAGAATTAGCTTCTTGTTTGCTATTTTGTTGAACTAAAAGATTTATTGCTTCTTTAGAGCTATCTCGCTTTGAAAATTGTGAATCCTCTAAAGTAGGATTTTGTATAATCTTTTGTGAATTAGGGCTTGCATATTTTTGTATAAGCAAACTTGGCAGTCCCCATATTTTCTGCCATGAGTTAATATATATTTTTGAAGTTAAAATCGCACCTCTTTTTTGCATTTCTTGTTGGAGGGTGTCAATATTTTTTTGTTTTAAAGTTGCGGTTTCTTCAATAATTTTTGCAGTTATTTTGGCTAGCATTTCTTGATCAGTAATTTCTGATTCATTTTTTAAACGGACAATTTGTTGAGATATTGTTTCTTCAAAATTTTCTAATTTAATTGCTACATCTTGTCTTCTTTGTTTTGAAGCTAGTAAAGATGAAAGTTTGCCAAATACAACCAATGAAGATGCTATATAACCAATATTAGAAACAAAAGAATTTAATCTGCGCGATAATCTTTGTGATAAAACATAAAAATTTAGACTCGATCCAGAAATATTAGTTACAGTGCCGACATGTCTTGCCTTGCCACCAACAGAATGAACATGATGGTTTTTCGATTCATCTACAGCAATATTTTCTTTTGTTAAATTACCTTGTTCATCAAATTTTAAATTAGAAAAAAAATCAATAATTTGTTGAAAAGAGTTTTTTGCTTCAGCGCTAAAATGACCAGCAACACTAGCATTATAGCCATTTATTGATGACAAAAATGTTAAAAACATTTGCAATGGTACTGCTCCATAAGAAACCCTTTGAAATAATTTGTAATCTTCTTCTTGCTTATCTTGAAAATGATAATCATAAGATAAAAGTAAAATTACTTTCAAACTTTCAGAAACAAAAGATATTATGGCATCATTTTTTTTTAAACGATTAGCATATTGTGCAATTGAAATTACCGCTTTATCAATGCCATCTTTTTTAACAATTTTTTCAAAATTGCCCCAAAATTGGGCATGTTGATTTTGATCTGAATTATGATAATTGTGATTAATATTGCTTTCGATCAGAGCTAATAAATATTCTATTGTTTCTTTGGATTTTAAAACTTTTTGAACAATATTGGCTGACTCCTTATGAAAATTATCAGGTGATGGAGTCAGGGTAATGGATATTTCTTCAGGTCTTGTCATATAAAAATTTAAAATTCAGTACTTGCGATTAAATAAAAACTTCTTCTTGGTGAATATTGTGTTGCACCAACACCAATACCACTGCCATCGCGCAAACGATATATTTTATCTAAGGCATTGTTTACAGAAAATCTTAGCTTGAATTTTTTAAAATCTTGAACTGCAAAAAGATTAATCTGAGTATAAGATGGCATGCTTAGAGTATTGGCTTCACCTCTTCTTAAGCCACTACCAAAAATTGCATCACTACCAATATTGGTATCAGCTATTTTATAGGCCAATCCTAAAGAAGCGGTAATTTTTTGGGCATGATCAGGATGAACGTGGTGTTTAGTGGTATATTCAAGTTCTGCCTCTTCGTGCAAATATTCACCTGAGTTTATTTTAAATGCTCTAGCTTTTTGTAAAGCAAGATTAGCATAGGCTGAGAAATTATTTTTCTTATAATCAGAAGTTAATTCAACGCCATAAATTTCAGCTTTTTCATAGTTAAACGGTTTAAATATCAATGCACTACCAAATTGCCCTTCATCAAGCATGTCTCTTACTTTTTTATAATAACTATCTATGCCAAAAGAAAGCTCTTTGCTAAATTGATGCTTAATACCAATGTCATAATAATCAGTTTTTTCGGTAAGAACTTTATTATTTACAAAAGTTTCAGGAGCATTGGTAGTATTGGCAAAACGATTAATATTAAGGTTTGAAACAATCTCAGCTTTAGGTGCGGTAAAGTAGCGAGAATATCCGGCGTGCAATTTGGTTTTATTGGTTAATTTATAAACCGCTCCAGCTCTAGGACTAAAATGATGATCATCAATAACACTTTGTACCATGTCAAAACGGCCACCAAAATTAAAATTCAATTTTTCGGAAGCTTTATATTCGTTTTGCACATATAAACTATATAATTGAGTATTTTTTTTGGAGTCATCTTTGATTAAGAAAGGAGTGGTAGCAATGTTATCATTTTCATCAACTGCAAATAATAAATTACTTTGATCATCTTTAACGCCGGTATTGCTAAAGTAAAGACCTGCTCTTAAAGTATTTTTATTATTTATTTCTTTGCTAAAATCGGCTTGAACTCCCGAAGTAAGGCTTGATTTATCAATTTGAGAAGAATTACCGCTAAAAATTAAATCACCCACTTCATCACCGCGAAATTTTAGTAAGCTCTGCCTTGAGAAAGCTGAAATTTGATAATCAATATCATAGTCGTTAACGCCTTGTAAGGCAAGAATTGCAAAACGATTTGATTCGGATTGTCTTTGATTAACATTAGCAGAATTTATAGGGTTAACATTAGCGAGTTCAAATTCCGGATTTTGGTCTGCGATATTTGGAATTTGGTAGCGATTAGTGGCGTTTGCTAAAATTAAACTCAATCGTTTTTTATCGCCAATTAAGTAAGAAAAATAACCAAAAATTTTATCTTGCTTGGTTTGATTATGAATTGACTTGCGAGTAGGGGTTGGAGATTCAAGTCCACGATTGTTTTGTAAATATGAAGTGCTCAAAAAGTAATTTAAACCAGCCTTACTACCGCTTATTTGCTGGTTAAAACCCGCTGTTCTATTGGAGCCATATATTGCCTCAGAATAAAAGCCCTTATCTAAATTTTTTTTAGAAACATGATCTTTGGTTTTTATTTCAACTACTCCAGCAGTGCGATATCCATATTGTGCAGGAAGGGCGCCAGTTATAAGATCTATTGAGTCGGCAAATCGCGCATCTAAAACTTGTCCAAAACCATTAATTCCTTCAGGAATTATAACATCATTAATTCGATATTGAATATTGCTATGATCATTACGAATATGAATTTGTCCATATGAATCTTGAGTAACTCCAGGAGCGCGGAGTAAAACTTGATTTAATGATGAGGCTTGACCTTGAGGTAAGTTATCTATATCAGATCTATTGAATCTGTATGAACTTCCTCCAGTTTTTGGCGACAGATTATTTCTAGACTGATCAAGTTTTTTAGCTTTGATTTCATATTCATAATTCTGGGCGAATGAGTTTGAAAGTGTAAAAGCAAGGGCAAAAATTGTTAAAGAAATTTTTTTCATATCTATAAAATTGAATTAGAGCTTTTTAAAATGATATAATTAAAAGTGGTAAAAATTAATTATTGATTAGACTGTTTATAAATCTGCTTTTTTATTATAAAAAAGCGGTCCATCTTTTTGTAATTATAATTAAATATTTAATGCTTAAGGCGGTAGAAAAATAATCAAAAAAATTACAATCAAAGATAAGATTAACTATTTTTTATGCATTTGAAGGGGGTGCTCTAGGAAGTAGATTGGAGTATAATTTGTATAGTTTTTTACGATCACAAAAAATTTTTAAAATCAAAAATAAAGCAGTAGATAAAAGGCAAGAAGAAGCAATATTTATGATTAGATCTTTATGGGCATTAAGAAATGAGCATATGATGCAATCTGAATTATGATGTTGAATATCGGAACTATCTTGATAAACTAATTGTGAAGCAGAGTTGTTAGAGTGGTTATTTTTTTGTTTATTTTGAGTATGATTAAAATAATGAGAAGAAAATATGTTTTGTGTAAAAGCTATAATTAAAACAGCAATATAAAATATTGTTTTAGAGATATTTGATTTTATTTTTTTTGTTTTTTGCATTATTTTTTTGCTGTAAAAAAATCATTTAACTTTAACTTCGATGCTATATAGGTTGTTTTAAATATTCAAGCTTCAATTAAAAAATGTTAAGTAAATTAAATAGAATGAGTGCTCTATCCACTACTAACTATCTTTAAACATTCTTCATAACCAAAAAGGCTGAGTAAATTTTTATATTTAAAGTTGTTTTGATCGCTAAGATTAGGATCTTGATCAATAATTAATTTTGATTGTTTATTAGCTTCTTTTAATAAATCACTATCAAAGTTTAAATCAGCAATTTTGAATTCTGGAAAACCACTTTGGCGAGTTCCAACTAGCTCACCACTCCCTCTTAATCTCAAATCTTCCTCGGCGATATAAAAACCATCATTTGATTGCTTAAGAATATTTAAGCGACTTCTAGCTGTAATACCATATTTTTCACCATAAAGTAGTATACAGAAAGATTTTTTATCAGATCTTCCCACTCTACCTCGTAGTTGATGAAGTTGAGCCAAACCAAAATTTTCAGCATTATCAATAACAATTATTGTTGCCGATGGAACATCAATCCCAACTTCAATAACAGTAGTTGAGACCAGCATCTTAATGGTGCCGTCATTTTTAGCAAATTCTTGCATAATTTTCTCTTTATCATTTTCTTTTAATTTTCCATGTAACAAACCCAAATCATTACTGCCAAAAACTTTAGTTAATTCAATATATTTTTCGTTAACCGCAATTAAAGAGCTTTCATCGTTCTTCTCAATTGCTGGACATATCCAATATATTTTTTCTCCTTTTTCAATAGCTCTTCTTAAGGAATCATAAAGCTGATCAGACTTTTTTGTAGACATGATCAATGTTTCAATTGGTTGACGATTTTGAGGTTTTTGTGATAAAATAGATATATCCATATCGCCATATAATCCCATCATTAAACTCCTTGGAATTGGAGTTGCACTCATTAGTAGCGTATCAACATCTTCACCCTTATTGATTAATTTTAATCTTTGCAATACTCCAAATCTATGTTGTTCGTCAATTATAACTAATCCCAAATTATAAAATTTTATATCATCTTCCAAAATCGCATGAGTGCTTATAACGATATTAATTTCGCCATTAATTAATTTTTCCTGAATTGATTTTCTTTGTTTTTTGGTAGTGGATGAGGTGATTATTTCTATGTTAAAATTAAATTCTTTCAGGAATTTACAGAAATATTGAAAATGCTGTTTAGCAAGAACCGTAGTTGGAACTAGAACACAACACTGTTTGCCACATGAAATCGCTTCTAAACAACTTGAAATTGCAACGATAGTTTTTCCACTGCCAACATCTCCTTGTAATAAACGGAGCATTTTTTTATTTGAGATGATTTCAGTATTAATTTCATTAATAGCTTTTAACTGTGATTCAGTGATTTTAAATGGTAATGAACTAATAAAAATTTTAACATAATCTTCTGTTTTTGAGGGTAGTTTTTTATTTTTTTTACTACGATTTTTAGACATTAATAGAGCGATTTGCCAAGCTAGAAGTTCATCATAAGCAATACGACGGCGTATTTTATTATTGGGATTAAAATCATTTTCTGAAATTGGGTTGTGTAATTTTTTCAAACTATCATTTAAGCTGTACCAACCTTCTTTTTTTATTAGCTCGACATAAATCCACTCATCGTTTTTAAAATTCAATTTTTGTAGAACTTGTTTAATTTTATATATTAGAAATTTTTGCGATATCACTGAATTTAATGGATAAATTACATTAAATTTAGGCATTTTTTCAATATCATTTGCACTATAAATATCACTTGGATGAACTATTTGAAATTCGCTATTAATTTTTTGTATTTTACCGATAACTGCAACTTCATTACCAATTTTTATTTTTGGCATTAAAGCTGGATAGGTTTTAAAAAATACTAGATTAAAATATCCAGAAGGATTGTAGCATAACGCTTTGAATGGCTGATTATTTCTTTGCGGTAATTGATGTGATTCAATTTTTCCTTTTAATAAAACTAATTCATCATTTTTTACTTCATAAATTTTGGGAAGCATCAAAACTCTTTCAACGCGAACCGGTTTATGAATTAGTAAGTCAAATATTTTATCGCCATTAACTAGCTTGATAAGATATTTCATTAGGCTTGCATTACTTTTGCCAATTATTGAAATTGGTTGTAATAAAAAATTTTGCATTTTAATTAGCTATGTGTTTTTAAATAACGATCTTCATCTCTTTTTTTAATTAACTCTCTTTTGTCATAAAGTTTTTTACCTTTTCCAATTCCAATTAAAACTTTAGCGTAATTTTTTTTATTAAAATAAACTTTTAGAGCAATTGCCGAATAACCTTCTTGATTAATTTTACTGATTATTTTATTTAATTGTTTTTTATGAAGTAGCAGTTTCCTTTTTCTTTTTGGTTCGTGGTTAAAGCGATTTGCGCCCTTATATTCATTGATATGAGAATTTATTAAAAATAATTCGTTGCCAATTTCAGCTATGTAAGATTCAGAGATGTTTGCTTTCCCCTCTCTCAAAGATTTTACTTCGCTTCCAAGCAATATAATTCCAGCTTCAATTTCTTCTGTTATGTGATAATTAAAATGTGCTTTGCGATTTAAGATAAACATTGTTTGTACTAAATTTTTCTTGCACTTAGTGCATTAGATAAATATAATTATTATTAAATTGTTATAAATAAAAATGAGATTTAATACGTACAAATTAATCTTTTTCAATCTTGCAAAATTTTTGAAATTAGTTTTGTAGTTTTAGTATATTTTTATGAGATATTAATCTTCAAGTCTAATAGCCGATTTTAATATCCTCAGCTTTACTTGAAAATCATAAGAATTTTTGTAATATTAAAAGATCCATTGTGGGGCCTTAATTAATAAGACAAGGCCTTAAAAATCAAACTTAAAAAACTTAAACACCAAAATTTACTATGGATTAGTTTCTTATGAATTTTTTCATTTTAAATTTAATTCTACTAGCTAATTATTAATAAATAAATAATACCTTTAAACTTTTTAAAATGACAAACCAAAATACAATAATCCCAGCAGTTGGCAAAGATATCCAGTCAGTTTCCTTAGTTGGCGAAATGCGTAAATCTTATCTAGATTATGCAATGAGCGTTATAGTTTCGCGAGCTATTCCAGATGCATGTGACGGTCTTAAGCCAGTTCATCGCAGAATCCTATATGCCATGCATGAAGGTAGCTATGATTATAATAAACCATTTAAAAAATCAGCAAGAATAGTTGGTGAGGTTATGGGTAAATACCACCCTCATGGTGATGCTCCAATATATGAATCTCTTGTGCGTATGGCGCAAGATTTTTCAATGCGTGTTCCACTTATAGATGGTCAAGGAAACTTTGGATCAATTGATGATGATCCTCCAGCAGCAATGCGTTACACTGAGTCTCGTCTTGAGAAGATTTCTCATACCATGCTTGATGATCTTGATAAAGATACTGTAGATTTTGTCCCCAACTATGATGGTAGTGAGCAGGAGCCAAAAGTTTTACCGGCCCGTTTTCCAAATCTTTTGGTAAATGGTTCTGGTGGAATTGCTGTTGGTATGGCAACTAATATTCCTCCCCATAATCTTGGTGAAGTAATTGACGGCTGTCTTGGTTATATTGACAACAATAACATTACTATTGAAGAAATTATCAAAATAATTCCCGGTCCAGATTTTCCAACTGGTGGCATTATTCTTGGGCGTTCAGGTCATGATTCAGCAGCACGAACTGGCAGAGGATCAGTAGTTATGAGGGGTCGCCATAAAATTGAAAAAAAATCCGGTAACAAAGTTTCTATAGTAATCACTGAAGTACCTTATCAAGTCAATAAAGCCAAATTAGTAGAAAAGATTGCTGAATTGGTTAAAGATAAAAAAATAGAAGGCATTACTGATCTTCGTGATGAATCAGATCGTGATGGTATTAGAGTTGTGATTGAGCTTAGAAAAGATGCAATGGAAGAAGTAATAATTAATCAATTATATAGCTTTACCGAATTACAATGTAATTTTAGTGTTAATATGTTGGCACTAAATTATGGTCAACCTAAATTAATGAATCTATTAGATGTAATTAGGCTCTTTGTTGATTTTCGTTTTGAAGTAACCACTCGTCGAACCAACTTTTTACTGAATAAAGCGCGCGATAAAACTCATATTTTAATTGGATTAGCAGTGGCCGTAGCAAATATTGATGAAATTGTTGACCTAATTAAAAAATCAAAAGATGTCAATGAAGCTAAAGAAAAACTTCTCAATCGTTCTTGGCCAGTTGGTTTGGTTGAGGCAATAATTAAGTTAGTTCAAGACAAGGGTAATATAGTCAAAGACGGAAAGTTTTATTTTACTGAAAATCAAGCTAAAGCAATTCTTGAAATGCGTTTAGCTCGCTTAACCGGCTTAGAAATGGAAAAAATTAATGAAGAATTAAAGGCTCTAGCTATTGAAATCACTAACTATCTAGCTCTTTTATCGGATCGTAGTAAAATGATGGCGCTAGTAAAAAAAGAATTAGTCGCCGTCAAAGAAGAATTTGCTACACCTCGTAAATCAACAATTGAGGATTCTGAGTTTGAGGTTGATATTGAAGATTTAATTCCAAAAGAAGATATGGTTGTTGTTGCTACAATGAATGGATATATTAAAAGAGTTGCATTATCCTCTTATCGTACTCAGCGCCGTGGAGGAAAGGGTAGAAGCGCCATGGATGTTCGTGAAGAAGATATTGCAACTGATATTTTTGCAACCAACACTCATACTCCAATTTTGTTTTTCTCAAGCAAAGGTAAATGTTATAAATTAAAGACATACAAACTCCCTCTTGGCACTCCGCAAGCGCGCGGCAGAGCTTTAGTAAACCTTCTACCACTTGAATCAGATGAAAAAATTAGCACTATCTTAGCGTTGCCTGAAAACGAGGAAAAATGGAAAGATTTGAGTATTATTTTTGCTACTTCTGGCGGTGATATTCGTCGAAACTCAATGGATCAATTTGTTGATATTCGTTCGAGTGGAAAAATTGCCATGAAGTTAGAAGGAAATGAAGCTATGATTGGGGTTGCTTTGTGTAGTGAAAAAGATGATATTTTACTATCAACAAAAAATGGTAAATGCATTCGTTTTCCAGTTCAAAAGCTTCGTATTTTCCAGAGTAGAAATTCTACTGGCGTTCGTGGAATAAAATTAGAAGAAGACAATAAAGTTATTGCTCTATCAATAATTAAGCATGCCGGTGAAGATTCTGAAATTAAAGAAAAATATCTAAAAATTGATTTAGATCAAAGAATGATCCTACGCGAAGCTCTTATTCATAATAAAAAAATTGCTGAAAATATTAATCAAGATTTACTATTGCAACCAATGGCAATACCTGAAATAAAAGGCTCTGAACTTGATCAAAAAACTATTGAAAATATGGCAATAGATGAAGAATTTATTTTAACAATAACCGAAAACGGTTATGGTAAACGTTCTTCTGCTTATGAATACCGTATTACAAATCGCGGTGGATCTGGTATAACAAATATAGTAACCTCAAAAAGAAATGGTCTTGTAGTTGCTAGTTTCCCAGTTGAAAGTAAGGATCAGGTAATGATAATTACCAATAAAGGGACTTTGATCAGAACTGAAATTGGCTCGGTGCGAATTAGTGGTAGAAATACTCAAGGAGTAACCCTGATTAAAACCAAAGATGAGACAGTTGTATCTGTAGCAAGAATAGCTCATACTGGAAATAAAGAAGTTGATGAAGCTGAAACTGGTGAAGAAAATAACCTAGAAAACACAAATAATGAGGTTGAAACAACTCTTTAGACTAAATTTATCTTAAAATATTGCTATAACTTGTTTTTTAAAACCTAAAATTTTAGATAATGCAATTTGAACTGTCTAGCAAAAAACTTTATAAACCATTTAGTAATGATTTAGATAATCCTGAAATTAAAAAGTTTTTAAAGAAAATTTTAAGTGATGATAAAAACTTTTTTATTACTACTGTAATATATGGTATTGCTAGTGCGATATTAAGTTTAGCACTTCCGTTATCTGTTCAACTATTAATAAACTCAGTAGCGTTTACCGCCTTAATTCAGCCGGTCATAATTCTCGGTGTAGTGTTGTTTTTATTATTAGGATTTTCGGCGATTTTAAATGCCTTACAATTTTATGTCGGTGA
>CAMASZ010000021.1 GCA_945861125.1 Rickettsia typhi
TTATCAGGAGCGTGGGACAAGCTCCGTACTGATCCAGTTTTAAGGTTCCTTATTACTGCCGTAGCTTTTTATGGAATGAGTACATTTGAAGGACCATTAATGTCAATAAAATCAGTTAATGCTCTTTCGCATTACACTGATTGGACCATTGGTCATGTTCATTCTGGAGCATTAGGATGGGTGGCATTAATTAGCTTTGGATCAATTTACCATTTAGTGCCAATTTTATGGAATAAAGAAAAATTATACTCAACAAAATTAGTCGAAACTCATTTTTGGCTAGCAACAATAGGTATAGTTTTATATATGGTAGCAATGTGGATATCTGGAATTACTCAAGGCTTAATGTGGCGATCATACGATAATATGGGTTTTTTAAGTTATTCTTTTATTGAAGTTTTAAGAGCTACTCATCCACTCTATGTTGTTAGAGCTTTAGGTGGATTGTTTTTTCTAACTGGCTCTTGTGTTATGGCTTATAATTTATATAAAACAATTACAAAAAGACATGCTTAATCATCATGATAAAATTGAAAGAAACTCCATTGTTCTATTAATATTAACAGTAATAGTTATTTCGATTGGAGGAATTGTTGAAATTGCGCCACTATTTCGTACAGAGACAACCATTGAAAAAGCAGATGGAATGCGTCCTTACACTCCACTTGAACTTGCTGGCGCTAAAATATATAAAAGAGAAGGATGCTATGGTTGCCATTCACAACAAATCAGGGTTTTAAGAGATGAGGTTGAAAGATATGGTCATTACTCAATCGCCGCCGAAAGTATGTATGATTATCCATTTCAATGGGGCTCAAAAAGAACTGGTCCAGATCTAGCCAGAATTGGCGGTAAATATTCTGATGAGTGGCATACTCGTCACCTTATTAATCCTCGTGATGTAGTTCCAGAATCAATAATGCCTGGATATAAATTTTTGATTGAACGAGAAGCAAATATTTCTAAAATTGCCGATGATATGATAGTACTAAAAAAACTTGGCGTTCCCTATTCCGAAGAAATGATCCAAAACGCTACCTCAGATGCAATTCTACAAGCATCAAACGATAGAGAAACTGAAGGATTATACAAAAGATATGGCAAAAAAATTAACATCAGAGATTTTGATGGTAATCTTCAAAAACTTTCTGAAATGGATGCTTTAGTTGCCTATTTGCAAACCTTAGGAACTTTTGTTGATTTTACAAAGTTTGAGCCAATTAGCATTAAAGAATATAAAGAAAAAAATTCTTCAACAAAAAATTAAATTTAACAAATAAAATGATTGAGTTATTAAGTAAATACGGACCTATAATTTCAACAATATTTTTTTTTCTAGCCTTTTGCTATATCATATATAGCGTCTTTAAAAAAGGATCAAAACAAAAGTTTGATAAATATTCAAAAATTCCATTAAAAGAAAATGGTAAAGTTTCAAAAAAAACATAACTAGATAGATAAAATGAAAGAAAATAATAAAAAAAATGAAGAAAATAAAAAAACATCAACTACTGGACATAAATGGGATGGAATTTCCGAATACAATATAGGAGCCCCACGCTGGTGGTTGATAGTATGGATTATATGTATAATTTGGGCAATAATATATTGGTTCTTTTATCCTGCAATTCCGATATCTGGTGGCAATAGCAAGGGTATCTTAAATTGGTCAAAATTTTCACAATTAAAAGAATCGCAGCAAGAAATTATAGCTAAAAAATCAGTATATGTTGATAAAATATCAAAATTGAGTCTTCGTGAAATCCAACAAGATAAAAAATTAATGGAATTTGCTTTAAATGGCGGAAAAGTTGCTTTTAAAGAAAATTGTTCCGCCTGTCACGGACAAGGAGCTCAGGGTGCAAAGGGTTATCCAAATTTAAATGATGATGACTGGCTATGGGGAGGAAAAATTGAAGATATATATCAAACTTTACTTTATGGAATTCGTTCTGGACATGATAAAGCAAGATCAAATCAAATGCCTTCTTTTGGTTTAGATAAAATTTTAAAAAAAGAGGAAATCAATGCTACTATAGAATATGTTCTTTCACTTTCAAATAATTCCAAAACAAATACTTTGGGAGAATCATTATTTAAAGCTAATTGTGTTGCTTGTCATGGTCTAAATGGCAAAGGAAACAAAGAGCTTGGTGCTCCAAACTTAACCGATGAAATATGGCTGTATGGCAATAAAAAGGAAGATATTTATTACACAATCTACTATGCTAGAGCCGGAGTAATGCCATTTTGGCAAAACAGATTAGATGATAACACTATAAAACAATTATCTCTTTATGTTCATTCTTTAGGAGGTGGAGAACGATAATAAGATTTTAAGTCTTTAAAGCTAAATTTTAGATTAAAAATGGTATAACCTACGTCCTTCAAAAAATTCTTGTTTCTCAATTGGTTGAATTGATGATCCCGAAGGACGTGATTCATGTAATTGTCTAATTCCATTAATATCAGACAAATCAACATCTTTAAACAGCTTTAAGATTGATAAATTTCGACAGTTCTCATCTTTATATTCACTTTCACTATTTTCAACTCTCAAACTAAGAACAGCATTTCTTATTGACTCAAAATAACTCATTTTCAAACTTCTTTCTTCATCATCTGGAATTCTTTCTTTTAAAATATTTTGCATGCAAATTAATGAATCTTCACTTAATTGAATTGGGGATTGAAAAGTTTCATCTGAATTGATGTTGACTAAAACAAGCAAAGCAAGCAAATGAACTTCTTTTAATTGATTTAGAAAAATTTCTTCTTTAGCAATCTTTTCAACAAAAGATACAAGCTTTTCATGAGAAAGACTGTCAATACAAGAATCAACAAATAATGGTATAAGACTTTCCAAATCAGGTTTTCCTTGATAGTTAATTTCATCAGACTTATTTGAATAATCGATTATTTTAGCAATTACATTATCTAAATCAGCTTCAGATTTAATAAGCAATTTTGCTATATCTCGATACTCTTTTTGTAAAGCTATAAAAAGCGGAGATCTGCCATCTTCATCAGCAATATTAACATCGCAACCCTCGCCTATCAATAAAATAGCTACTTCATAATGATCGAATAAAGAAGCGATATAAAGAGGAGTTTCATCATAATCAGATTTTGAATTAATATCAGCTGAGTTTGCAATAAAAAAATTAATCATTTCAATATTTCCATACAAAGTAGCAAAGTGAAGTGGGTTTAATTGATGTTGTTTACAGCTTTCAGATAAATATTCTTTAATTTGATTACCGAATTTATTACCAAAAAAAGTAATTGATTTTATAGCCTGAAACTTGGTTGCAATGTCAATAATATTTGATTGTCCCGTTAAATAATTTGCACAAAAATCATCTTCCGAAATCCGATCAAAATAGATTTCAATATCTAAAACTTCATCATACATAAGCATTTTTATAACGTCGCCCAAATTTTTTTGTTGAATTTTACTTAGATATGGCTCTCTTTCTTGATTATCTAATTTTTCAAGCATTATTTTAATAAATAAAAAATGATCCTCACTTAAAGCAACATCAAAAACAGACATTCCTTGTCCATTTTGACAATTAATAATTTCCTCAATTTGCTCTTTAGATAAGCCATTTAAAATTAATTCTAAAATTTTTTTGATCTCAATAATTTCATTACTATTTGCCAAATAATGAAAAATAGTCATATCTCTTCTGTCGCGAAAATCAATAAGATCAAGCTTTTGTTGGTCATTTAAAAAATCAAAAAAATCTAAAAAACTATCAATTTTTCTACTATTGATATAATCAATTAAAAAGTTACAGTAAATTTCTTTGATCTGGTCTGAAGAAAGATTATCTGAAACTGACATTAAAATTTTTTTAACTTCACTAAATTGACAATTTATTGCTACATACAAGAAAATAGATCTTTCTTGATCTGTAAAATTAATTAAATCACTCTTTTGATCAGAATCTAAACCATTAAAAAACCTTATAAAACCTTCGATATCTCTAGACTCTGTATACTTATGTAAAGAATCAAAATTGGATTCTGTACTGGATTCTGTATTTAAAATTGCTCTTGTCATAATTATTGATTTTAATAAATGTTGAAGTTCGTTTAGTTATAATATAATGATTCAATTACATCATTAAATTTTTTTTCTAAAACATTTCTTTTTAGTTTCATTGAAGGCGTTATCTCTCCAGATTCAATTGATATGGGTTGTAAAATTATATGAAATTTTTTTAACTGCTCCCAGTGATCAAAAATATTATTAATCTTATTTATTTTTTTGCTAATAAATTTTTTAATAATTTCTGAATTAAGAAAATCTTCAGTACTACCTATAAAATTATGTTTTTTTTGTAATTTCAAAACTAACTCAAAATCAGGAAATAAGAGAGCTGATGTAAATTTTCTATTTTCTGCAATTACTAATGAACCTTGTAGAAATGGTATTTCTTGAATTATTTTCTGCTCAATTGGAACTGGTCTCACATATTTTCCATAAGCATTTTTAAATAATTCTTTCTTACGACCTATTATTTTAACAAAGCCTTCATTATTAATTTCAGCTAGATCACCAGTTTTTAACCAACCATTTTCAATATTTTCTTTAGTTTCATTTTTAAGATTATGATATTTTTGCATTATATTTAAACCACTACCCAATAACTCACCATCATCGCCGAGTTTTAATTTAACAGAAGGAAAAGCTTTGCCAACAGTGCCAATTTTATATTGCGAAGGACAATTTGTTGCCAACACTGGAGAAGCCTCTGTAAGACCATAGCCACAATATATGTTAACCCCTATATTCCAATAAAATTTTTCTAAATCATTTGATAAAGACGCTCCACCACATATTATCATGCGCATTTTTCCACCAAGTGCTAATCGAAATTTTTGATATATGATCTTATCAAAAATTTTATCTATATAATTTACTTTTTGTTCTGGATTCTTAGTAAGAGCTCTTTTAAGCGCAAGATAACCAATAATTTTTTTAAATAAATTTGCAGAATCTATCCCATCATTAATTCGAGCATATACTTTTTCAAGCATTCTTGGAACTGTTGTCATTAATGTTGGAGAAAATTCGCGTAAAAAAACTCCAACATTTTTTATATCATCAACAAAGTAAATTGAAACTCCGCAAGATATATAGTACATCATCACCATTCTTTCAAATATATGGGCTAATGGCAAATAAGATAAAACAATATCATTTTCATAAAGAGGAAAATATTTTTTAGAATCAAAAATTTGCGATACCAAATTCTGATGAGTAATTTCAACACCTTTTGGCTTTGATGTGCTTCCAGAAGTATAAATTATTGTTGCTAGATCATTAGAATTAATATTTTTAACTAAATCATTTAAATTATACTTACCAGCTTTAGAAGCTTTATAACCAAGATCGAGAAGATTTTCAAAACTAATAGAATCTTTGTCATTAAATCCATATGTGATAACTTTCAATAATAAATTTTCTAATTTAATAATTTTAATAATGTCTACATTATCGGTAAAAATATATTTTACTTGTGCATCTTTTATTTCGTGCAAAAAATTATCTTTAGCGATATTATGAAAAATTGGAACTGTCACCGCTCCTGCCAAAATAGAACCCAAATCAACTATCAACCAAATCGGATTTTGATAGGAATAATTTGCTATTGTAAATTTCTTTTCCAAACCAAGTTCTTTTAATCCACATGCAAAATAAAAGGATTTCTCAAGAAAGTCTTTGTTTGAAAGTGATTTTAAGATATTATTTTCTTTAAAATTAAGAGCTCTACTGTTTTCAAAATTATTACCTTGGTAGACCAGTAATTCTGCTAAATTTGAAAAATTTTGTTCCATAATTTTTAACTAATAAATTTTTTTAATTAAGTTAATTATATAAGAAAATTTTGCATAAATTAACTGATGATCTTTTAAAATTTCTCTAACCAAAATATCAATTTTAGCTTGCTTAGAAAAATATAAACAAATTGCTAATAAAAAAATTAGCGAAAGAAAATTAGCAACATCATCAATAAATTTTGGCCTAATTATTCCATCCTCAATTTTTATATTTTTAACC
Source organism: Rickettsia typhi (assembly GCA_945861125.1). Taxonomy (GTDB): domain Bacteria; phylum Pseudomonadota; class Alphaproteobacteria; order Rickettsiales; family UBA1997; genus CAILUF01. The sequence continues at coordinate 6,074 of CAMASZ010000021.1, forward strand.
CTTTGTATCCTAGACTTAGTACGAGGATGAGTTGAAAATAATGTAAAATATCCACCATCACCTAAATATGAAAGAGCAACAGCCATATTTGAGCCACCAAATGCTCTAGCGGACTGATTATCACACCGATACTCAATTGAACGCGATACAAAACGTCGTAAAAAATTATAAATACCATAAACAACAAACCTATTAAAAAAGGTAATTAAAAAGTTAAGAGTTCTATAAATATTAAGAATAAACATTGAAATATAACCACCTTCAAATGATAAAAATCTTATATATTTAACAATATTATGAAAAATAAAATGTAAAATTTTTGAAATAAAATTGGTAATTTTTTGATTTACTATAATTAAAAAAGTTGGTAGAAAATCTTTATTTATAAGATGCGACATCTCGTGACCAATAATACTTCTAATTGAATTTAAAAAACTTTTTGAATCTTGAGAGTTTTTTAAATAGTGATCAATTAAACCACGAGTAATTATTATCGCTTTAGATCCTAAACTACTAACAGCATAAGCATTTATCTCATCAGAATTCTTAACATACAATTTAACAGATCTTTGTGCAAATTTATCTTTTACCTGATTAAAAATATTGGTTAAAAAATCGTAATCTTTATTTTTTTCATATCGCAAACAATCTTTAAGAGAAGAGCGAACAGAAAACCCAAATAAAAAGTCAATAAAGAGATAAAATATCATTGCCGCACTTATAACAAACAACATTAACCAAGATAAGATGATAAATTTTTCAAAAATATTGCTTTGAAGTATCAAAGTATTATTGTTTATTTTTAAAAAAGGTATCAACAAACTAACAAATGGCAAAAAGATAAATAATAAATTGAAAACCGTTACAACATATACCAAAATAAAATTTATTGGTTTAGCAAGCATATTTAATTTAATTAATTAATAACCAAAACATAATTTTTAAAGAAGCGGTGACTGACAAATAATACCATTTACCATAAGAGATTTTATTTAAGATATTGTTTTAAATAATATCAGATATTACAATAATATTTAGATTAGTAGCACTTGTACATCTTTAAATCAAGTTATAATAAAAATTTTATAAAAAGTTTTAAAGTTAAATGATTAATCACAAAATTAAAAAAACTTTTAAAGTTGGTTATTAATTCGTTTTATTCCTTGTGATTAAGGTTATTACTTAAGAGTTAAAAAAACTTAGCAAAATAAATCAAAAACGATTCATCTTATAAAAAATACCATTATTTACTCAAGCTATTTCAAATTTTTAATTTTATACCAAAACAACAAAAATAATATTTTTTAACAAATGAGAGTAATTCAAATTAATCAAATTAAAATTTCTAATAATTTACCCTTTGTTTTAATTGCTGGACCCTGCCAAACAGAATCTCTTGAACACTCAATGATGATGGCTGAAAAAATAAAACAAATATGCGACAAGTTAGAAATTGCATTTATTTATAAATCATCATTTGATAAAGCAAATAGAAGTAGTATAGATGGAAAAAGAGGTCTTGGTTTAGAAAAAACTCTCAAAATCTTTTCAGAAATAAAAAATAATTTCAAATGTCCAATAATTACTGATATTCATAATGAAGAGCAGTGTAAGTTATTGGCTAACGACAAAAATGTTGACATCTTACAAATTCCAGCTTTTTTATGTCGACAAACCGATTTACTTGAAGCTGCAGCAAAAACCAATAAAATAATTAATGTTAAAAAAGGTCAATTTCTTGCTCCATGGGATGTTAATAACATAGTAAAAAAATTTGATCACTTCAATAATAAAAACATTATGCTTACTGAAAGAGGGGTTAGCTTTGGTTATAACACTCTAATTTCAGATATGCGAAGCTTACCAATCATGGCAAAAACTGGTTGTCCAGTTATTTTTGATGCAACACATTCGGTTCAACAACCAGGAGGACTTCAAAATTCAAGTGGTGGACAAAGAGAATTTGTTGAAACTTTAGCTTGCGCCGCAGTTGCTGTTGGAGTTGCTGGATTATTTATTGAAACCCATCAGGACCCAGATAATGCTCCATCCGATGGCCCTTGTATGTTAAGATTAGATGATTTAGAAAAGCTACTAACAAAACTTAAAAAATTTGATCTTATTACTAAACAAAGTTATGCAAAATAAAATTATTAATATTTTAGTTATTGACGATGACACAAGATTAAGAAATCTTTTGGCAAAGTTTCTTGAAGAAAATAATTTTGCAGTATCGGTTGCAAAAGATACCAACGAAGCCAGAGAAAAAATTGCGATAATTAAATTTGATTTACTAATAGTTGATGTAATGCTTCCAAATGAAAACGGTATTGATTTTACAATTGAGGTGAGAAAAAATTCTCAAATACCAATAATTATTCTAACTGCTCGCGGAGAACCAGATGAAAGAATAGTAGGACTTGAATCCGGAGCGGATGATTACATGCCAAAACCATTTGAACCTAAAGAACTTCTACTTAGAATTAATAATATCTTAAAAAGAAATATTATTAAAAATAATCAAAGTAATACATGTTCTTTTGGTAATTTTAATTTTCATCTAGAAGAATTAAGATTAAAAAAAGATGACAATTTTATTCACTTAACAGAAAGCGAAGCAAACATATTAAAAATCTTATGCTTAAAAAAAAGGCAAGCAGTTTCGAGGGAAGAATTATCAAAACTATGTGGTGATATAGATTTTAGAAGTATTGATGTTCAAATTACAAGATTAAGACGCAAAATAGAGATTAATCCGAAGCAACCTTACTATATTCAAACTGTAAGAAATTTTGGATATGTTTTTTATGATTAGAAAAATTATAGTGGCACTGTTGCAAATCAAGTTTTTTTAAGAAATTTTTGTGATTATAAAATTTTTGAAAGGTAAACGTACCTAGATGTACTTGCCTAGAAGAAGTGATTTTAAAAATTTTAGAATTATGAAAATTTCAACAAAAAAGTTGATTTACGACAGTGCCACAGTAAATTGTTTTAATATTAGTATAAATAATACCATTTCCAAAATATACTAAATAAAAAAATTTTAAAAATTTTTTACCAGAAAGATGAATCTTGATTTACAAATACTTAAATGTAGCATCTAAAATTATTAGTTTTTAATTAACCAAAAGTTATTCTTTATGCAAGGTGAAAATCTAGATGATTTTAATAGAGTTAGTTTTGTATCACAGTTAACTCATCAAAATATATTGGCCACCAAAGAAAAACTATTTCCAGAAAAAGAAGGTGGCGAAAATAAATGTTATATTGCTTTTTACCAAAATTCTATTTCGAGCAATCTTTTAGAACAAGAGGATGGCTTAGATCAAATAATTAGTAATTTTAGAAGTAAAAACGATCAAGATAAAATATCGATTATATTATGCGATGGCGTATTAGATCAATCAAACGAATATGAACAAATAACTGATGGAACGCATTGGACAACATTACACTTAAGAAAAACAAATGATCAAAAAATAGTTGCTTATTATACTGATTCTTTGCAAGGATCTTCTATAAAAGTTCCACAAGAAATTAGTAGCAAATTAAAAAAACATGAAATTGATCAAATTAATTCAATAGATTGTACAGTTCAAGATACTAATAAATGCGGTGATCATTCAGTGTTTAATGCTTTGGCTTTTTATGAAATGAGTCAAGATCAATTAAATTCAAAAAAAATTATTGATACCTTAGATATTCCAGTTGCTGATTATAATAAAAAACAATCAATGAACGTAAGAGAATTTGTTGAGTCAAATCGACAAGATCTAATGAAAACTTTTAATATTTCTACTAAAGAAGAAAAAACAAAAATTGAAAATCTCCAAGATATTCAAGAACTTAAATCAATTCTTAAATATTATGATACACAGAGAAATCAAGATAATATTGAATTAATTGATCAAGTTTTAAAACAAAATCAAGAAATTATCAGAGATTTTGTTAAAAATATTCAATCAAGATTAGGTCATGAAATTAATCCAACTACTGAAAAATTTTTAAAATACCTTAACAGTTCATTAGTTATTGAAAACACTGGAAAATTTATGCCACTTCTTAAAGAAATTTCTCGAGACGCATCTATAATTAAAGATCTAAAATTTCAATCAAAATTCAGAAATACTTTGTTAGATCTAACAGAATTCAAATATAAAAGATTACATTTTAGTAATAGTAACTATAAAAATCTCGAGAAATTAGATTTTAAAGAATTAGAGGATAAAATTTTGCAAAATAAAAAATTATCAATCTCAACAAAAGAGGTTGAAGCATTAAGAGTGCAACAAAGCAAGATTGAAAAATTGTTTGGTATAGACAAGATTAGGAATTATGAAAGATACTTATCTGAATATTTATCTAAAACTAAAGCAGGAAAACTATTTACTAATTTAAAAACTAGAGCAACAAGTTTTGCAGACTCTTTGTTTGATAGCAATCGTAAAGAAATCAAAGCAAGAAAAGAAATAGAACAAAGATATAAAAATATGCCTGATGATTTGAAAACTGTAAAAATATCAACAGGATTAGATTCACATACTCTATCAGAAATTAAGAATGTAGCTAAAAATTTTAGTTCAAAATCAATCGAAGGAATAGCTATTAATAAAATTTCAAATGTATTTTGTAAAAAAAATGAAAACCAATTAAGATAAATTTTTTTTGACTAAATAATACAATTTGCCGAATTAAATGCTAAATCAAGCAAGATACTTTTGCCATTCGTGCTAAAGCGTTCAAGACGATTTTTAAGATAAAAATCTTTAAAAAATAAACTTGATTTGTAAATAACTAAACATAACATTTAAGATTAAAAATATTATTAATTATTTTTTCAATTAATTTTAATTTTTAAAATGACAAAGAAACTAGTACTGATATTGCTTTTATTATCGACCATTTCTTGCACTCATCTTTCTAGATCAGAAAGAGAAGATTTAGAAGAAATTAAATCTCTTGGAATAAGGGAAGACAGTACCGATCAGGTGGCAAATCCTGGAGCTGCCGCTGTTTTAAATTTTCTTCCTGGTTTTGGAAATTTTTACTTAGCATCTGGTAATGGAGGAGACTCAGTCCACTATATTTATGGAACTTTTAACTTATTAACATGGCCGGTATCAATAATTTGGGGAGTTCCTGAAGCTATAATCGATGCTAATACCATCAACAAGCGTGAGTTAATCTATTACTACAAGTATAATAAAAAAGGTAAGGCCCAACTTGAAAAACTAAAAAAATAGATAATTAATAATACAAACCAATAATTTGTGTGATTCATAGACATCCTTACAACTAAACTGTCAGATTAAGAACCTATCCCTAAATAACATTTGATATTTATCAAATAAAACGCATAATTTTGTTGTTCATTTTTATCAACAAAAACAACAAATTATGTCTAATTTTTTTCATGTATCTGATGAGTTCTGGAATGCTGTTTCTCCTTTATTGGTAAGG
>CAMASZ010000022.1 GCA_945861125.1 Rickettsia typhi
TAGTTTGTATATTAGATACTTCTTGCCATTCTTGAAAAACTCCTTGTTTTGAGTGTTCCCTATATTTCATTTTTCTAAAATCTAAACCAGAAAATCTTTCATAATCTCTAAGTGTTCTTGTTTTACCAAGATTAAATTTTTTAACTATATCTTTAATATTATTGCAATTACTTTTTTTAACCATAAAGAGATGGTCAATTATTTTTTTTGCCTTGTTATCAAAAGATGTTGTTTGTGATCTTGATACATCTTTACTTCTATCTTTAGGTTCAATCCAAAAATGATTAACCACATTTTTATTATATAAAAAAGTGATTCCTCCATGTGTAAAAATTTTAAGCATAAAAGGAAGTTCGTCAAAGCGTTTTAAGTCTTCAATAAACAAAGATTCATTCATAAAGAAACTATCAAGAAAAATGAAGCACTGATATGGATAAGCGGTACTCAAAGGTTGTTTTATTTTAATAGAATTGTTAGCAAATCCACCAAACATTGGCAAATAGAATCTAATCCCTAATAAGTAAACTGATTCTGGAAAGTTTGTAATATTATCTTTGGGATTGTAATGATGTGGATAACCCGTAAATAAAACTTTTGATCCTTGATTAATTTTTTTTATATCGCACACTAGAATTTGATCCCAATTTTCTTTAAATCTGGAGTGACTATCTATCATCAAAGTCCATTTTTCATTTTTCCATAATTTTTGTGATCTATTTCTTGCAAAAGATAATTTTTTGCTTTGCCTATAATCTATTGCATCAATTCTAATTTGATTTTTTCTTGGAAATGGTACTGTAAATAAATGATTATCTTCATCTCCCTTTGTGTCATATTCATGAAATATTCCAACAAAAATATTTTCAGGTCTTTTGGCTTTTTTGAATAAATCTTGTAAAGTGTGTTGTAATTCAGGATCGCGATAGGAAGCAATTTGAACAAATATAGTATCTTCTTTTGTGTAAGAATTTTGTAACATTATTTTAAGAAATATTTTAAAATTTTTATCTTGAAAGTCGTGTCGTTCGCATAAGCCACGACTTTTAAAAAAGTTTCGTTCGCATAAGCTACGACTGAATAAAAAATTTTACTTAATTTATTATTTATTAAGTGGAAATGGTATAATATTGTTGTTCAATCGAGATTTTTATCAACAAAGTTTTAATTTTTTTTGGATAATTTTTTATTTATTAGTTCATTTTTAATTTTAATTAGGCAAATAAAAATTGTATAAAATAAATAAACCAGAAACATTGATATTAAAGGTTGCAACATTGATTGATGAATTGCAATTCCACCAGATCTTAAGATGCTAGATTTTTGATGTAAAGAGTTCCAATATTCAACTGAAAATTTTATTATTGGAACATTTATAAAACCGACAATTGAAACGATTGCTGAAATTTTTTCTCCTTTATTTTTATCATCAAAGCTATCAATTAATATTAAATATCCCAAATATAAGAAAAATAATAATAGCATTGAAGTTAATCTTGCATCCCATACCCACCAAGCTCCCCAAATTGGTTTTCCCCATAAGCTCCCCGTGATTAATGTTAAAAATGCAAAAACACAACCAACTAAAGCTAAAGCACGAGAAATTATGTAAAAAAAAGGATTTTTCCAAATAAAAGCTGATATGTTTAGTAAAGCAATAATGCTGTAAATTAGTAACGACATCCATGCCGAAGGAACATGAATATACATAATTTTAACTGCATTACCTTGTTGATAATCATAAGGTGAATTAATGATTAATTTGATAGATAAAAATAAAAAAACAAAAAATAAAAAAAGTGAGATTGGTAGGAAAATTTTAAAATTTTTATCAAAGTTTTTTAATTTAAAAAAGTAAGAAAGCATATAAAATATTTAAAACTATTGAATAAGAGAAATTTCAAAATCTCTATTTAATTCAGAATTACTTCCGGTGCTATTAAACTTTACGGTAATATCTTCTTTATTGCTTGCATCTTTAACATAAATATGAGATGAAGAAACTTGTCCTGAAACTAGATTCCAAGTAGGATCAACCTGTATCCATTTATTATTATAAAAAATCATATTCCAAGCATGATTTTCAAATTTATTATATTCTGTACTTGCAAATCCATTAACAATTAAAGACGGAATTCCTGCAACTCTTGCTAATCCATTATATAAAGTAGCATATTCACTACATACTCCAGATTTAGTTTGGATAATTTCAGAAATAGTAAGATTTTTACCAAAATATTTAATATCATATTTTATATAATCATTAACATATCTCCCAATTTTAGCATATAGCGCAATGTTGCCATATTCAGAGCTATTTCTAATTTTTTGTAAAATTGGCATAAGTATTGCTGATTCTTCTGGATCAACTGATAAATAATTTTGAAAATCTCTTGAAATTTTTGTAAAATTTCTACTACCAGTATAAATAACAGCTCTATTTTTTATAACAATATTTTGATTTTCCGGTTGTAATTTATATTTTATTAAATCAATACCATCTTTGTTTTCTCGACTAATTGGAATTATATTTGATGTTAATTTTTGATCTTCAACTTTTTGTCCGCCATTATAAAAAATAATGGGTAAATTTACCTCTAAATCAACGGTTGGTTTATCAAATGAAACATTATATTTAACAGTTACATCCCACACATTATTTTTAGGAGTAAATTTTAATATATCTAAATATCCTTCTTTTGGAGCGATATTTTCGTACAATATTGTATTTTTAGTATTAGTTATATTTTTGTTGAGAGATATTAATTCTATATTATCGGGATATAATATGGTTATTTTTGCCTTTGCTCCATTAGCGAATTTTGGTATATAGATGGGTTCTTGTCTTAATGTTTGAACAATATTTTTATATTTTTCTTCATAGTTATAATTAATATTTACTGTATCACCATTTTTTTTAGGGCCAACAAAATCAACCTTTAAAATATTATCTTTAAAATCATAGTTAACGACTTTATTATCTATTAAGACCTGATTTATATTGATATTTTGTTTTTTATCAAAGCCTATTGAATAAGATTTTGTAAAATAGTTTGGAGGAAGATTTTCAATAATAGCTTTCATTTGAATTGAATATATTCTTCCTGTTTTTAGAATTTGCGAATCTTCTTTCCAGTCAGTTATTTTAATATCAGCAATTGAGATTGAAACAAAATTGGCCGATATAAAAAGAAATAAAAAAAGAAACTTTAATAATTTCATATTATTGTAATATTTAGATCTTCCCCTCGAGATAATGAATAAGTAGCTCTCTTTTTACTTTTTGTTCTTTGCTATTATCAAAATCTTTAACCATTACTTCATTATTTTTTAATTCTTCTTCACCAATTATAACTACGAATCTTGAATTAATTGATGAAGAGCGTTTCATTTGTTTTTTAAAATTTCCATCATAAGTAAAATCAGCTGTGAATCCCGCATTTCTAAGTTTACTAACAATTTCAAAAGCTAATTCTTTTTCTTTTTGTGAAATATAATTAACTGAAATTTTTCTTGTAGAATTGACGATATTTTTATTTTTTGTTAGTAATGATAGTCTTTCGATACCACCAGCAAATCCAATTGCAGGAATTGATTTTTGACTCATTTTTTCAATTAATCTATCATATCTTCCGCCAGCTAAAACAGCATTTTGTGCACCTTCGTGCATTGTTGTAAATTCAAAAACTGTTGAAGTATAATAATCTAAACCCCTTACTAAATGTTGGTTCACTTTAAATTGAACTGATAGTTTCGTTAGCAAATTTAGAATTTTTTCAAAGCGATCTTTGGCGTTATAAGAATAAAAATCTGAAATCAAAGGAGCATTATTGAGAATTTCAATATCATTGTGATCTTTTGAGTCAAGTATTCTTAGTGGATTTTTCTCTAAACGAATTTTTGAATCTTCAGAAAGATCATTGCGATATTTTGTTAGATAATTTTTAAGATTATTTTCATAATTACTCTTAGTTTCTTCGCAACCTAAGGAATTTATATCTAAATTAATTTTATCGATTATGTTTAATTCTTTTAAAATATTGATTGCAAGAAGAATTATTTCAACATCGCAGAATAAATTATCTTCTCCAAATATTTCAAAATTAATTTGATGAAACTGTCTTTGTCTGCCTTTTTGGGGGCGATCATATCTAAAAATTGGCCCGTATGAAAAAAATTTTCTTGGTAAAATTTGCATTAATTCACCATTTGATATAAGGGCTCTAACAACACCAGCAGTGAATTCTGGGCGCAGTGTTAAATAATTATTGGAACGATCTTGAAATTTATAAACTTCTTTAGCAATGATATCGGAAGTTTCGCCGAGATTGCGCTCATATATTTCGCTAAATTCAAAAATAGGTGTTTGTAATTCTTCAAAATTGTATAGACTGGCTATTTTAGTAGCACAATTTATGATTTCTTTGAAAATTTTAATATCATCTCCAAAAAGATCTTTAGTACCTCTTACTGGTTGAAGTTTATTATTTGACATCAGCTTGCGTCTAATTTAAATTGATATTAGGGATTATTATACTAGGTCTGATTTTTTTGTGCGCAGACTTGATTAATAAATATCTCTTTTGCGGTAAATTTATTTGAATATATTGTGGAATTTTGCAAGAATTTTTATAAAATTTACACATCCTTAATTATATAATCTTGAATTTCACTTATCAATTTTAGTTTTATTAAAAATTTTGATGTCTCATGAATAATTCCATTTCTTTAATAAGAAATTTTTCAATTATAGCTCATATTGATCATGGTAAATCAACTCTTTCTGATCGTTTAATACAAGAGTGCGGTGCAATTGAAGAGCGTGAAATGACTTCACAAATATTAGATTCAATGGATATTGAAAAAGAAAGAGGTATCACTATAAAGGCACAGACTGTTCGTTTGAACTATAAAGCTGAAGATGGTAGTAATTACATGCTTAATTTAATGGACACCCCCGGACATGTTGATTTTGGTTACGAAGTAAGTAGATGTTTAGCTGCTTGCGAAGGTTCAATTTTAGTAGTTGATTCAACGCAAGGAGTTGAGGCACAAACACTAGCTAATGTTTATCAAGCAATTGATAATAATCATGAAATAGTTCCAGTTCTTAATAAAATTGACTTACCCGCATCAGATCCAGAAAAAGTAAAAAAACAAATTGAAGAAGTTATCGGAATTGATGCTTCCGAGGCAATTTTGGTATCAGCTAAAACCGGTATTGGAATTAAGGATACTCTTGAGGCAATTGTAAAAAAATTACCATCTCCACGTGGAGATTTAAATTCTGAATTTAAAGCTCTCTTAATCGATAGTTGGTATGATCAATATATGGGCGTAATTGTGTTAGTAAGAGTTATTGATGGCGCTCTTAAGAAAGGGCAAAAAATAAAAATGTTAGCAACTAAAGCGGTTTATCAAGTTGATTCGGTAGGATTTTTTACTCCTAAAAAATTTTTTTGTGATGAATTAAAAGCGGGTGAGGTTGGTTTTATAAATGCACAAATCAAGCAAGTCGCTGATTGTAAAGTGGGCGATACTATAGTATTATCAAATAATGAAACCATATCAGCTTTACCTGGTTTCAAACAAAATCAACCCGTAGTGTTTTGTGGAATTTATCCAATCGATGCTTCTGATTTTGAAAAATTTCGTGATGCTCTGGCAAAATTACATTTAAACGACGCTAGCTTTGAGTATGAGCCAGAAACATCTTCGGCTCTTGGCTACGGCTTTCGCTGTGGCTTTCTTGGTTTATTACATCTAGAAATTGTTCAAGAAAGATTAGAAAGAGAATTTGATTTAGATCTAATAACTACTGCTCCTTCGGTAGTATATAAAATTCATTTACGAGATAGTTCAATTATTGAGGTTCATAGTGCAGCCGAAATGCCAGATCCAACAAAAATTGAAAAAATGGAAGAACCATGGATTAAGGCAACAATAATGACTCCAGATAATTATTTAGGAGCGGTGCTTGATTTATGTACTCAAAAAAGAGGTATTCAAAAAGAACTATCCTATGTTGGCGAGAGAGCAATGTTAATTTATAGATTACCATTAAATGAAATTGTTTATGATTTTTATGATCGCCTAAAATCTTGTTCCAAAGGCTATGCTAGTTTTGATTGGCAAATGGATGGTTACGAAGAAAGTCAACTTGCTAAATTAACTATTTTAGTAAATTCAGATCCAGTGGACGCACTTTCTTTTATAACCCATAAATCAAGGGCTGAAAGCCGTGGTAGAGCAATTTGCATAAAATTAAAAGATTTAATTCCACGACAAATGTTTGCCATCGCTATCCAAGCTGCAATTGGAGGAAAAGTTGTTGCTAGAGAAACAGTTTCGGCAATGCGTAAAGACGTTACTGCAAAATGCTATGGTGGCGATATTACTAGAAAAAGAAAATTGCTTGATAAACAAAAAAAAGGTAAAAAGAAAATGCGCGAAATAGGTAATGTTGAAATTCCGCAAAGTGCATTTTTGGCAGCCTTAAAACTTGATGATTAGCGAATGAATTTTATTGATATTGGTTCAAATCATATCTGGCTTCCCTATACACAAATGCTTAATCACTTACCGCAACTTGAATTAAAAAGTGCTAAGGGTTCTAAAATTGTTTTAAAAAATGGTTCAACTTTAATTGATGGTATTGCTTCTTGGTGGTCAGTTGCTCATGGTTATAATGATCCGTATCTTGTTAAGGCAATTTGTAATCAAGCTAAAAAAATATCTCACATTATGTTGGCAGGATTTGCCAATGAACCAGCTTATCAATTGGCTTATCGATTATGTAAATTTACTGATATGAATCATGTATTTTTTTCTGATTCTGGCTCTACTGCAATCGAAGTATCAATGAAAATTGCTTGGCAATATCAAATTAATTCTAATCAAAAGCAAAAAAATAAATTTATTAGTTTTAAAAATTCATATCATGGCGATACAACTGGAGCAATGTCTCTTGCTGATTTGAATTCTGGAATGCATAAAAAATTTTCTAATTTTTTATTGCAAAATTTTTGTTTAGAATTGCCAAAAAACGATCAAGATTTAATAATTTTTGAAAATTTTTTAAAAGAAAAGAAAGAAGTTTTAGCGGGATTGTTTATTGAACCACTTGTTCAGTGTGCTGGAGGCATGAAATTTCATAGTGCCGATATTCTAAAAAAAATTTTTTTAATTTCAAAAAAATACAATTTATTATTTATATGTGACGAATGTGCCACAGGTTTTTATAGAACTGGCAAGAAATTTGCTTTTGAACATGCTAACATTAAACCAGATATATTAGTGCTCGGTAAAGCTTTAACTGGTGGCATGTTAACACTTTCAGCAACTTTAACTAGTAAAGAAATTTATCAAAAATTTTTAGGAGATTCTTTGGATCTTGCTTTAATGCATGGTCCAACTTTTATGGGAAATGCTTTAGCGTGCGCCGTAGCAAATGCATCACTTGATTTATTTGAAAAAAATAATTATCAATTAAAAGTAAAAAAAATTGAAAATTTTTTAAATCAACAATTAAAAAAATTTACTAAAATACCAAAAGTAAAGAATGTCCGAGTCATTGGTGCAATTGGTGTTATTGAAATTGAAACTTCTTGGCAAGAAATAAAATTAATGCGTCAACAATTTATTGAACATGGAGTTTTTTTAAGGCCATTTGCAGATTGTATTTATTTAATGCCACAACTTAACATTAAAATAAGTGAATTAAAAAAAATTATTGAGGCAATTGCGAGTATTTTATATAATTTACCAAATTAAACAATTATACCAAATGAAGCTTTATATCCATACAGCTGAGGCTTTTTGAAGATTTTTAACCAAAAAAAGATGAAGCTTAATTTATAAATACCCAATTGTATCATTTATTAGTGGAAATGGTATAATACCAAATCCTATTTATAATTCCATATACTAATTTTATATCACGAATATATTAAGTTATAATTGTTCTTTTTACTAATCAAAACACTTAGAAATGACTATTAAAGAATGTATTTTGTAAATTTGTTAGAACATTAACACCAGAAATTATTAGGAGTATTTATGGGGTTAGTTATATGGAATTATAAATGGGATTTAGTATAAGATGGGATTAGATGTATGTGCGTTTAAAAATTTTAGAATTATGAAAATTTCAACAAAAAAGTTGATTTGTGACATGCCATAATATAATATTTAAGTTAAATCACATTAGCTGAAATCAGACAGAAACCGGAGGTTTTAGATTAATGAGGATTTGTAAAATAGATATCAAAGTTCTTGCAAAAAAGAGCGATTTTTTGATTTATTTAAAAATAAAAAGTGAATGGTAGTGACAAGAAAGCATTGCTTAAGGTTTTATTTTAAGCAATGTTCATTAAGGTAATTTTTAGTTTTTAAGCTAATTCAATAGACTCAACTGCTTCTTTACCATTTTTGCCAATCGCAACTGTGTAGCTAACTTTTTGACCTTCATTTAGGTTTTTGATTCTTGCTTTTTCTAAAGTAGTAATGTGGACAAAAATGTCTTTTCCGCCATTTTCAGGAGTAATAAAGCCATAACCTTTTGTAATATTGAACCATTTAACAGTTCCAAGATACTTTGTAGGAGAATTTTTCACGATATTAGTTTTTTTTTAATAAAATTTGTTTTATACAAAACAGTACAGTTTAAAAATAGTTCAATAAATTAAAAATCTCAATATTAAATTTACAATAATAAAGTTGCGGATTTAAAATTTAAAAAACTTATTTTTTCAAATTATAAGGTATCTAATATTCAAATGCAAAACAAATTTATTTATAATTTTTTAATTTCTTAATTATTTCATTAGCAATTTTATTTATTATCTCTTTATTTTTTCCTTCAACCATTATTCTGATTAAATTTTCTGTTCCTGATTTACGAACTAAAATTCGTCCCTTTTTATTTAATTGTTTTTCTTTTGATTTGATAAAATCAATAATTTCTTTGTCTTGTAAAGGGTCAATTTTTTGGTTAAAAGTTATATTTTTCAATATCTGTGGATTAAGTTCAAATATGTTAGTTAATTTACTAATTTTAGCACTACCATTGCTTAAAATATTTAAGATTTGTAACGCAGATATTAATCCGTCTCCAGTAGTTGAGTAATCTGCAAAAACAATGTGACCAGATTGTTCGCCACCAAAATTACACTTTCTGCTATACATCTCCTCTAAAACATATCGATCACCAATTTTTGTTCGAATCGTTGAAACTCCAATATAGCTTAGATATTCTTCTAAAGCCATGTTAGACATTTGAGTAATTACTACGGTATCGCGTTTTAATTTACCTTCATTGTGTAATTTTTCGGCAATTAGTGCTATTATTTTATCACCATCAACAATTTGACCTTTTTCATCAACCACTGCCAATCTATCGGCATCACCATCTAGGGCAATCCCAATATCAGCTTTTTCTGCAATAACTGTTTTTTGTAATAGTTCGGTATTGGTTGAGCCGCAGTTTTGATTGATATTAAAACCATCTGGTTCAACGCCAATTTCAATCACATTAGCTCCCAATTCACGAAAAATTGTTGAAGCCATGTTATAAGATGCTCCGTTAGCACAATCAACCACAATCTTTAAATTTGATAAATTTTTATCGCGCGGAAATGAATTTTTTACAAACTCCATATATCTCCCTTTAGCATCTTCTAATCTTTTTACTCGACCTAAATCTTCTGATTTAGCTAGATATTTTGATAAATCATCATTGATTAAATTCTCAATTTCTAATTCAACTTTATCATCGAGTTTGTTACCGCTACGATTAAAAATTTTAATTCCATTATCATGATAAGGATTATGAGAAGCTGAAATCATAATGCCAATATCAGCTCTTAATGATTTTGTAAGCATTGATACAGCTGGAGTAGGTAATGGTCCAACCAAAAAAACATCAAGTCCCATTGCAACAAATCCTGCTGTAAGCGCTGGTTCAATCATATATCCAGATAAGCGAGTGTCTTTTCCAATTACTACACGATGTCGATGATTATCTTTGGTAAAATTACTGCCAAACTTTGCTCCAAGCGCCATACCAACTTTCAAAGCAATTTCTGCAGTCATTGGAAATTTATTTGCCTTACCTCGAATTCCATCAGTTCCAAAAAATCTTTTTTGCATATTTTTAAAATTAATTTTGATACACACTCGGTATTATAACAAATCCCATCTTTAAATCAAATTATAACAAAATATTTTTGCCAGTCGTGCCCTAGGGCAACGACACGATTTTTGAGATAAAAATCTTTAAAAAATGAAGTCGTATACCTATACGGCTGAGGCTTGAAGATTTTTTTACCAAAAATATGAAGTTAGAATTTAAATATCCTATTGAATATTTAAAGATGGGATTTGGTATTATACCAATTATCATTTTAAATTATACTAAAGGGTTTTATAAACATCTTCTTTAAAATTTTTGCTAAAAAAGCTAAAAATCCTCATGTTGTATGGGTATACAGCATTTCGTTTTTTAACTTTTTTATCTAAAAATTTTTGTGAAGAATGTTTATTTTAAAATGATAATTGGTATTACAAGAAAAAATATCAGTGATATTTTATTACTGTAGTTTTAATCAGCTTTGGTGAATAAGTAACAATATCACACTTAAAAAAGTAATAAATATTCCAATATAATTTAGAATATTATCGCGTTCTTTTAAATAAAAAATTGAAACTAATAAAGCCAAAACTATCTCTAATTGGCCAACGGTTTTAACATAAATAACTTTTCCATAAGAATAAGCGCCATACCATAAGATTGATCCAACAAGACTGATTATGGCTGTAACATAAAAAGATTTTTTATTTTCCAAGGCAAATAATTTACTAATATCTTTTTTTAAAGAACCTTGTTTGACTTTAATTAGAATAAAAAAACAATTCTGTATAAAAATTGTATAAAAAAGTACTATTGTTGAGGCTAGTAAATTAGAATATCCCTGAGTTGTTAAAATAATTGTTGCATTTTTTAAATTATATGCAGTGAAAGCAAAGCAAGAGCCACACAATAGACCGTAGATAATAGAAGGATTTTTTAATGAAATCAAAAATTCTGCACGATTTCTAAAATTTAGGTTTGTCATTAGAATTACTCCGATAAAGGCCAAAAAGACAATATAAATTTCAATGAAAGAAATTGTTTCTTTGTAAAATAAAGCTCCAATTAAGCATGCTTGAATAGTTTCAGTTTTGCTTAAAGTTATGCCAATACTATAGTTTTTTTCTTGTAAAGTTTTTAATAATAAAATATTGCCAGTCATCTGCAATATTCCATTTAAAGTAATATATTTCAAAAAATCTACAGAAGAATTTTGATAGGTTAGACCAATAACAATAATTGCAAATGGGAATGGTAAAATAAATCTTGACCAAGAAGCTGTGATAGTATCAATTTTTTTGGTTAAATTTTTTTGTTCAAGATTTCGAATAGTTTGTAACAAAATTGCACCAATAGTAAATAAGATCCACATCATTTAAATATTTGCTTTTAAAACTTCAATTGCCTG
>CAMASZ010000023.1 GCA_945861125.1 Rickettsia typhi
CTAGGGCAACGACACGATTTTTGAGATAAAAATTTTTAAAAAATGAAGCTCTATATCGATACAGCTGAGGTTTTTTAAAAATTTTTATCTCAAAAATTTCTCTTAATTTATCATTTTATGATGGGAATGGTATTCCTTAAGCATTTAAAGATAGGATTTGGCATTATATTATCTAAGGTCGCCAATTTAGAAAATTACTTAAAATTTTTAAACCTTTATCTCCACTTTTTTCAGGATGAAATTGCACACCAATTATATTTTCTTTGGCAATAATCGAATTTATTTCGCAACCATAATTTACATATCCCAAAACATTATTATTGTTATTGCAAATAAAACGATAAGAATTAGCAAAATAAAAGTGATCGCCGTTGCTAATTTCTTTAACAATAGGATGTTGATTGTTTTTAATGATTAAATCATTCCAGCCCATATGGGGAATTTTTGCCTCTGGAAAATCAATTTTTTCAACTTTGCCGTTGATAAAACCTAAGCCTTGATGCTCGCCATTTTCATAACCAAAAGAAGCTAGAACCTGCATGCCAACACAAATTCCAAGAAAAGGCTTTTTAATGTTTAAAACTTGACTTCTTAGCTCTGCAATAAAGCCATTAATTGATTTTAAATTATTAATACAATCGCCAAAAGAACCAACGCCAGGGAGAATAAAATGGGTTGAGGATTTTAAATCAGAAATTTTATTAGATATTACAACTTCAAATTTATCAGATATGGTTTTTATAGAATTATAAACAGACTGTGTATTTCCGGCTCCGTAGTCAATAATATTGATCTTCATAATTGGGTATTTTATTTGGCTTTAATGTAAACGGCTACTATATTTGAAAATTCTAGCTAGGCCTTAAAACATTGTTAAAACCTTGTTATGGAGTTTTCGCCACTACATTTCCAGGGCTTTGCTTAATTTGCAAAATAGCTCAGCACTTCTTAAGATAATTTAAAATTAGTCAAAAGCCTTAACTATAAAATTGTGGATTAAGGATTTTATCATCAAAATAGAATTCATCAGATTTTAAAGAACTTTTCAAATTCTTAACAAAACGAAATTCTGCATCTGCTAAATTATTGCCAAATATAACTGCGGTTATTTTATAACCCTGTTTTTTAAAGTGAGTAGTGAGCCAAAAATTAGCATTCATTGCTATCATCACTGCAAAAGCGATTTCGATTAGCAATTTATCAAAATCTAAGAAAAATTTTGCCAAAAAGAACAAGCAAATATTTACCAAAATCACAGCAAAAACTTCTTTCCACATTTTATAGTAAGCAAACCAGAGAACATTAAAAAAGAGAGCCTTAAAAGAAAATCCATCTTTGATAAATTTTATATCTTCAATTTTTTGCTGTTCATTATACTTGCATAAAACAGAATAAAGCTTCATTTGCTGTATTTATTTTAATTTTTTAAAGCTTTTTTAGCTTTTTCAATAATTTTAGTAAAAACCTCTGGCTCCTTAACCGCCAGATCAGCAAGAACCTTGCGATCAAGATCGATTTTAGCAATTTTTAGACCGTTTATTAATTTTGAATAGACCATGTCATGCTGTCTAGCGGCAGCATTAATTCTCTGAATCCATAAGGCACGAAAATCTCTCTTTCTAGTTTTGCGATCTCTATAAGCATAGCGCAGTGCTTTTTCAACTTTTTCAATAGCTATTCTAAAACAACTTTTGGCACGGCCTCTGTAGCCTTTTGCCATTTTCAAAATTTTTTTATGACGAGCTTTTTTGGTAACCCCTCTTTTTACACGACTCATAAAACTCCTTATTTATTTTATTTATTAACGATTATAGGGCATCTTAAATTTCAAGATGCTTGCAGAGTGACCCTCTGAAAGCGCGGCACTCTTGCGCAGATTTCTGATTTGTCTTTGACTTTTTTTGCCGAGATTATGTCTTTTTCCTGCTTGCTTATGAATTATTTTTCCTTTGGCGCTAACACGAAAACGCTTTTTAGCGCTACTATTTGTTTTTACTTTTGGCATGACTTTTACTTGTTAATTAAATAATTAAGAACTTGCGAAAATTGGGTAGAAGCTTAAAAATAACCTCGAAACTATTCAAGAACTAAGTTGCGTAAGGCGCCATTGATGATAATGGACTTTTTAATATCGAACTTAAAGCACTGCTAGTAGTGCTTAAATATTTTAATTAAATCAAATTTAAATTAAAAAAGTGCGATATTATTGTTCATTTAAAACCCAAAAATCATTGTTTAAAGGACCATTCACTATATATTTAAAAAACTTAAATGCAAGATATATAAGAAAACTAATAAGCTCAATTTTAAAAATTTTGCAAATTAAGCATATCCAATACTATTTGCAGCAGTGCCGTAGTATGATTAGTTTATGGTGGGATCGGTAGGGATCGAACCTACGACCAAGACGTTATGAGCGTCCTGCTCTAACCGCTGAGCTACAATCCCCATTGAGAGACTTTAGAGACTTTATCGAATCAAAATTATAGCACCTTTTAGATTATTAGATCTTTTGCAATCAAAGATCCAAATTTGTTGAGCTAATTTGAGATATGGTCTTTTTTTGGGCTTCGCTTAAAAATACCCATTAGAAATGAGTAACTTAGCTTATATTTTAAGATTTTTTTTGCAAGCAATTAAAATAAAATGGCTAAGATTTTCTTAAGAATTTTTTGGTTTAGCAACGCCAACTAAAGCTGGACGAATTAAACGCTCAGAAATTGAATATCCAGCTTGGATTACTTGCACAACCAACCCTTCTTTGGCATCAGATTCAACTTGAGTTATTGCCTCATGATAATTGTGATCAAAATCTTGATTCAAAGGAAAAATTCTTTTGATTTGGTTTTTTTCGAGTAATTTTATCAGCTCTTTTTCAGTCATTATAATGGCTTGAGCATAATTTTTAATTAACTGATTTTTTTCAATTTCTTCTCTAGGGGCATTTTCACTAGCCATAAAAAAGTTTTCAACTATAGGAACCAACTCGGAAGCAAAATTTGAAAGAGCAAATTTATTGGCTTTTTCTACCTCTTCTCGAGATCTCTTTCTGATGTTTTCTATTTCAGCCAAACTTCTTAATAGCTTATCATTTAAATCAGAATTTTTTTGCTCAAGCTCAGATATCCTTGATTCCAAGGCTTTCATTTCAGTATTTTCTGTTGACTTTTGTGATTCTGAATCTGACTTATTTTCAATTTGATCTTTTGTTTGATTTTGAGAATCGTTAATTTCTTCTTCATTATTTGCAATCATGTGCTTGGAGAAATGTTAATAATTTTTAAAATATTTACTTTAAACAAACTCTGAATTTTTTGCAAGCTAGAAATAGCATCGACGTTCACTAATCGACTTTGTTTCTAAAGCCAACCAATTCTAAACCAAAAATTAAAGTTTGAAGAAGGCAATCTATATCAATAAGGCCCCGTTTTAAACTTTATCTCAAAAATATTTTGTTATAATTTGATTTAAAGATGGGATTTGGTATAAGAAACTATTTAATAAAAATAATTTTATTTTCAAGGTTGTATTGTTTTTTATTTGTTTTAGGATTTACAGAAATCAATGTTTTAAAATTACCTAAACATCAAATCTAAATTTAATAAATGTCAGAAAAAATTATTGAACAAGCAAACTATTTAGTTCCGATGGTTGTTGAGCAAACCACTCGTGGCGAAAGATCATTTGACATATACTCAAGGTTACTAAAAGAAAGAGTAATTTTTCTATCTGGACCAGTTAATGATCAAGTATCTTCCTTAATAGTGGCTCAATTATTATTCTTAGAATCAGAAGATCCAAAAAAGGATATTTACTTTTACATAAATTCGCCCGGTGGAATTGTAACTTCTGGCTTAGCAATGTACGACACTATGCAATATATTCGTCCCGATGTTTCGACTTTGTGCATTGGTCAAGCCGCCTCAATGGGATCTTTACTACTTTGTGCTGGAGCAAGTGGCAAAAGGTTTTGTTTGCCAAACTCGCGCATCATGATTCATCAACCTAGTGGTGGCTATCAAGGTCAAGCAACTGATATAGAAATTCACGCTCAAGAAACCTTAAGCCTTAAAAAAAGACTTAATGAAATTTATGCCAAGCATACTGGACAAAAAATTTCAATTATTGAAAAATCCATGGAGCGCGATAATTTTATGTCACCTCAAAGAGCCAAAGAATTTGGTATAATTGATGAAATTATCGAAAAAAGATTTGAATCAATCGAATAAAAACAGATATGATAAAAAAACATAATGATGAAAAAGAGCTGTGTTGTTCCTTTTGTGGCAAAACTCAAAATGAAGTTAAAAAATTAATTGCTGGACCAACCGCTTTTATATGCAATGAATGTATTGAGCTGGGAATGGATATATTAAGGCAGGAACAAAAAAAATCTATTCTAAAAACTGAATCAAAAAAACCAACTCCAAAAGAAATAATCAAAATTCTAGATGAATATGTTGTTGGTCAAGAATATGCCAAAAAAGTTCTTTCTGTTGCTGTGTACAATCATTATAAAAGAATTGATTGTAACTCTAGTATTTCTGTAGACTCTGTTGAAATTAGCAAATCAAACATTCTAATGATTGGACCTACTGGCTGTGGAAAAACCTTATTAGCACAAACTTTAGCTAGAATTCTTGATGTTCCTTTTACTATGGCCGATGCCACTTCCTTAACCGAAGCTGGCTACGTTGGTGACGATGTTGAAAATATCATTTCGAGATTATTGCAATCAGCAAATTATGATATCGACAAAACTCAAAGAGGTATAGTCTATATTGATGAAATAGATAAAATTGCTCGCAAAGTTGAAGATAATTCACGTCGTGATATATCGGGCGAGGGTGTTCAGCAGGGATTGTTAAAAATAATCGAAGGAACAATGGCTTCCATCCCAACTCAACCTGGCAAAAAAACTTCTCAGCAAGAATATGTTCAGATTGATACTCGCAATATATTATTTATATGCGCAGGAGCATTTTCTGGTTTAGAAAAAATCATTGCTTCTAGGGGCGTATCTTCTACTATCGGCTTTAAAGCTGATGTTCGCGAAAAAGATGATGTTAATCGTAAAGATATTTTCACTAAAGTAGAACCAGAAGATCTAATAAAATTCGGTTTAATTCCAGAAATAGTTGGTCGACTACCTATAGTTGCTCCTTTAGAAGGTTTAACCAAAGATGATTTAAAAACAATTCTTGTTGAACCAAAAAACTCCTTAGTAAAACAATATCAAAAACTATTTTCACTAGATAAAGTTGATTTAGAATTTGAAGATGATGCTCTTGAAGAAATATCAAAGCTAGCAATTGAAAGAAAGACCGGTGCCAGAGGTTTGCGCGCTATCACTGAAAATATCTTACTTGAAACAATGTTTGAGATTCCATCGCAAAAAAATATTAAATCTATTAAATTAACAAAAGATTCAGTGGTAAATAAAAATCCCTTAGAATTCACTTACCTATCAGAAAAAGAGTTACAAGAAAGAGATGGTAAAAAACAAATTTCTCTAATTCCTCACAAGGAAAAAGGCTTAAAATCTTCTTAAAGGTATTTTCGAAACTGTTTAAGCTATAAAATCTTTATCTCCAAAGCATGGATTCCTAAGGCAAACTCATGTTGCAACAACTTATTAATTAGACGATGAGCCTCAATTTTTTTAATATTTTCAAGCTTTGCTGATTTTATTATAATTGCAAAATGAGACTCAGTGTTATTTTTATTTTCATAGTGACCAACGTGCAAGTGAGAATTGTCAATTACCTCTAAGACTGTAGGCTCTAGTTCCTTTTTTAGTTTTTCTTCTATTATACTTTTTAAATTTCCTTTCATTATATTGTTAATAAATTGTTAAAAAGTTGAGGGTTATTAACAAATAGTTTAATATTAAAAAGTTGTTATTTTTTTTAACATTTTTTTAACAGTAGTATTAATTGTTAATTCAAAATATAAAAAATGTTAATAACGTCTTTAAGTATTTGTAAAATATTAATGCAAAAGTTAATTATAATGTTAATAAAAAGTAATTAACATTTTAACAACTATTATAAATTCTATAAAAATAATGAAAGAAATAATTAATGTTTTAAAAAATAAAAAAGTGAATAAGACTCCACCGATTTGGATTATGCGTCAAGCTGGTAGATATTTACCGGAATATTTAGAAATAAGATCAAAGGTGGATAATTTTTTAGAATTTTGTTATAATCCTAAATTAGCTACTGAGGCTACCCTTCAGCCAATTGCTAGATTTGACTTTGATTCAGCAATAATTTTTTCTGATATTTTGGTAATACCAGATGCTTTGGGAATAAAAGTAGATTTTGTAAAAAATCATGGTCCAAGATTATCCAATTTTTCACTAGAGAGTGATTTAAATAAATTATTAATAGATGATATAGAAAAAAAATTAAAACCTGTTCTTGAAGCTATAAATCAAGTTAAAATTAAATTGCCGACAAATAAGGCCTTGATAGGTTTTTGTGGAGCGCCTTGGACTTTAGCTTGTTATATAATAGAAGGAGGAGGTTCAAAAAATTTTGATAAAGTAAGGCAAATTGCATTTAAAAAAGAGCAAGAATTTTCTAAATTAATAGAAATTTTAACTAAAGCTTGTATTGATTTTTTATCCCTGCAAATAGATTCAGGAGTTGATGTTGTTAAAGTTTTTGATTCATGGGCTGGATTATTGCCACCTAGTCAATTAGAAAAATGGGTAATTAAACCGGCTCAGAAAATTGTTGATAGTTTGCGTAATAAATATTCTCAAACACCGATAATTTATTTTCCAAAAAATATTGGAATAAATTATGAGAATTTTTACCAAATGGTTAAACCTGATTGCATAGCAATAGATCAAAATGTTGATATTAAATGGGCAAATGAGGTTTTACAAAAAAAGCATCAAGCTATAATTCAAGGAAATCTCGATAATTTTTTATTAGCTTTTGGTTCAAAAGTAGAGATAGAAAGAGGGGTAATAAAAATTTTAGAAAAATTTAATAATCATCCTTTTATATTTAATCTTGGACATGGCATTTTACCGCAAACTCCAATTGAAAATGTTGAATTTATGTTGGAAGTTATAAAATCTAATTTTAGCTAATACTATTTCCCATTTGAATTATATTAAAGAATTTTATAAACATCTTCTTTAAAATTTTTTCTAAAAAATCAGAAGGCTTTTTTGTATAGACCTCATGTTACATAGGTATACACTTGCTTTTTAAGTCGTTTTTTTACCTAAAAATTTTTATGAAGAATGTTTATTTTAAAATGGGAAATGGCTGTTATTAAGTTTAAAAGTGATTAAAAATATATTCCAAGTCCAAACATAAATGAATTAAACTTGGCATTTCCTTTAGCTTCAGAATATGCAGATCCGCCTTTAACAGAGTAGTAATCGCCTTTCTCGTTTAACTTGTTTACTCTTATTGATTCATATGATGAAAAGATTTTAAAGTTTTGATTTAAAGCTTTAAAATAATGTTCATAGGCAACTTTGAAGCCAAATCCAGGCTGAGCATCTGAGAGCTTCCAGTTTCTATCTTCTGGATCTCGTTGAGGCCAATATTGTCTGCCAAAATAACTTACTGCTGGGTATAAATCAACAATTAAGGCATTTTCAGAATCATTATTTTTACTACTAATTTTTCCGCCGATAGTTAAACCAGAAAATTCGGATTCTGTTCTTTGTCCAAGGCCAGTTATTCTATAATTTCCTGCTATTTTATTATAATAATTAACTGCCACCGAATTACCATCATTCATATCAAATTTTAACTTTTTATAAAATGCTCCTAATCTCAGAGATGGTGTGAAAGTTTCGAACTTTTCAAAATCAAAATTACTACCGAATCTAAAATCATTAACAGTTCCTTTTGCTTTTTGAACACTAAATGCAGATACATAGCTATCTTCGGTATAGTTAGAAATATCATCATCTGTGCCTTCTCCTCTTAAATTCGAATAGGTATAGCTAAAAAATAAATCATTTCCTTTTAGCCAACCTTTTTCAGATTGGAGATCAAGAACCTTATATTTGATTTCTGATCCTACTGAATATCCTTCCATTTCTCTCCATTTAAGGATTGAATGACCTGCTGGAGTGTCAAAAGAAAATTCGCTTCTTTGGTATGAGGTAAATAAGCCAAGAGAAAGTTTTTCACCTAAAAGTTTTTGAAAATTATTGTTAGATGATTTTGTTTCTGAGTTTTGTGGGACATTTTTTTTGTTTGATTTATTTTCTTCAGCCATTGAATTTTCTAATCCAATTGAAGCAATAAGTAAAGACATTAGTAGAGTTAAGGAAAGATTTTTTTTCATAACATTTTAAAGTGTTTAATTACATTTTGCTAATTAAGACATAAAGCTTAATGCAATTTTGATTTTGTTTTTAATTACAAAATAAGTCAAGAATTTTTAGTTTAAAAATAAGAAATGCTATAATACCAAATCCCATCTTTAAAGTTTTAAAAAATTAAAATACTTACCTAATTTGTGGGATAAAAATCTTTAAAACAACAGCCTTTATCTATATAGCTGAGGTTCGTGTCGCTCGCATTAGCGCGACTGGAAAAAATATTTTGTTATAATTTTATTTAAAGATGGGATTTGGTATTGCTAATAAAACTGTCGTGAATTTATAATTCTTGTTTATAAATTTTGATTGCCTAAAAATTTTTGTAAAAAAGCAAATCTGTAATGGATTTGTAACAATTTCACAATAACACTTTCAACGACGCTAAATCAATTAAAAATAATAAAATTTATGAAAAAAACCAAACCTGGGTTAATATTTTTGGCGATTATAGCTATCAAATCTGGATCAGCTAACGCTTCTGGTTATTCTACAGATTTATACTCAACTTCGGGAATAGGAAATTCTTATGCGGGTTCGGTTACAGGAATACACGATGCTAGTGATATTTTTCATAATCCAGCAATTAGCGCTAATTTAAAAAAGTCACAATTTGTTTTTTCAGCAAGTTATTTGGATCTTAGAGTTGATGCCGATAAAGCCAATTCTAGTTTTGCTAATGGTTATAAGGTTAATGGTTTGGAAGTTAAAGATGCTGGTAAAAACGCAATAATTCCAGCGCTTTATTTAACTAAAAAACTTAATGACTCCTTAGCTATTGGCTTGGCAATAGCTTCTCCATTTGGACTTGCCACTAAATATAATAAAAACTGGGTTGGAAGATATCAAACAATAGAAGCATCAGCCAAAACAATTAATATAAATCCATCAATTTCTTATAAGATTACAGATGATTTATCCTTTGGGGCGGGAGCGCAAATTCAGTATTATAAATCAAAAATGAGCAAAGCATTTTTTACTGGAACTGACAAAGATGGGCTTGCAAAGATTGATGGTGATGATTTGGGATATGGGTATAATTTGGGTCTAAATTATCAAATTAATGATAATCTAAAATTTGGCTTAGCCTATAAATCGAAAATAGATCATAAGCTAAATGGAGACGCCACTTTAGAAGGTTTGGGAACTGCCGATCTACATACCAAATTTACTTCTAAAACTACCACGCCTGAATCTGTAAATACAGGATTTGCTTATGATTTATCAGAAACTATTAATATTGCTTATGATTTAAAGTGGACTAGATGGTCGCGCCTTAAATCTTTTACTGTAAACCCATATTCATTATTGCCAGCTTCTACAACTTATTTTAATATGAAAAATTCAATTCTTCATTCTCTTGGAGCAAATTTTAAAACAAGTGAAAAATTTCTTGTTAGAACGGGAATTGCCTATGAAAAAGATGGCATAACCGATGCCAATAGGGGTCCAATAATTCCATGTGGCAATAGAATTTGGACTTCAATTGGATTTAATTATAAAATTGTTAATGATCTTTCTTTGGATGGAGCATATTTGCATCAATTTAATAGAAATAATAAAGTTAAAATTGATGCTACTCCTGGCTCTAGCGGTCTTTATGTTGATTATAAAAACACCGCCAATGTTTTTTCGATCGCTATTAAAAAAGAATTCTAATTAATTTTATGTTATTAATTTTTCTAAAAGCATATATTATAGGGTTTTCTATTGCTATGCCGGTTGGGCCAATTGGCATGATTTGCATCAAGAATAGTTTGCGAGGCTTTAAGCTGGGCTTTGCAGTTGGCGTTGGTGCCGCATTTGCCCATTCACTTTATGGCTTTCTTGCCGGCGGTGGTTTTGCCTTTATTTCGAAATTCTTATTAGACTATTCTTCTTATTTAAAAATAATTGGCGGATTAATTCTAATATATCTTGGCATTAAAGAGATAATCCATAATAGAAATTTAAAGAAAAATAAAAATATTAAGAGTAAAAAGTCGCTAGGATTTAAAAAAACCGCTATCTCAGTCTTTTTTATAACGCTTACCAATCCAGTTACAATATTATCATTTGTTGGAATATTTGCCTCAATTGGCGGAGCTAATCTTAAAGAAAGTGATATAATTTTAATGATAATGGGAGTTTTTTCTGGTTCAATAAGCTGGTGGTTAATTTTGTCAACAACGGTTTCAACAATAAGGCACAAAATTTCAGAGAATGCTATGCATATCATAAAAAATATTTCTGGCTTAATTTTGATTGGCTTTGGAGTTTGGGCGTTTATGTCCTAGGCACTGTGATAGATGACATGATGTTTTGCAAAAGTAGATTTGACAACGGTTTTGTTACAAATTTTAAAATCTTAAAAATTGATTTTTGTGGCTTTAATACAAATAAATTGAAATATATTTTCTTTTAAAATATCATTTTTGTCCTTAAAAGTTTTTTATCAAATAAATTCAAGCAATATAACGGTAAATTGAGTTTATTTATTATGGACAGGTGGCCGAGCGGTTTAAGGCAGCAGTCTTGAAAACTGCCGTGCGCTCACGCGTACCGTGAGTTCGAATCTCACCCTGTCCGCCAGTTAAGTATTAAAAACCGAGTCTCCCGTAGGTTTTTGCAATTTTCTCTACCCCTCTCCAAGCCCTGTGTTTGCGGCTTTCTCCAGCTTTTTGATTTTCATTTCACGCGTACCTTCCTCTCCAAAAATTCTCCGATTTTCCCAAAAATCTCCTCAATTTTTTCTCCGTTTCTCCGTTTCACGTTTACCTTCACCAAAAAGGTAAGCATCGATAAATACTGGTTCTCAAGGATTTTTCTCTAACTTTTTAAACTGGTATGCAGCTGATATTTCGGGCTGTTTTTGCGAACTAATTTCCCAAGGTATGATTGAAAATTTTCTTGATAAAAAAACTTTTCTTGGAATGATTTTTGGCATCGGGAGTTGCACTGAATAAAACACCTACTTCAGGAAATAATACCATTTCCCATCTATAATACAACATAACTAACCCCGCAAACACTCTTAATAATTTCCGAACTCAAACCACTAATAAATTTACAAACAACCTTCTCT
>CAMASZ010000024.1 GCA_945861125.1 Rickettsia typhi
AAAATTAATCAAAATAATAAAGTTCTTTTGAAAAAATTACTTTTGGCCTCAAAAATTGCTTGTCTAATGATATTATTGTTTTTAAGTAACTCATGTGCAAAAAAAATTAGAGCAATAATTCCAAATACTAGTATGAATGATTTTAATAGCTCTTTAGAAGGGGCTAGTCCTGAATTTGTTCAGGGTTGGAAAGATGGCTGTGAAACTGGCGTTGCTTCTGGTTCAAATACTTTTTATAAATCTTTTTTTGATCAAAATGTTGTGCAAGGCCATAAGATTGCTGGTTCAACAGATTATAGGGTTGCATGGTCTAATGCTTTTTTATATTGTTTTCGTGCTAATTATGTTAGGCAAAAAACTTCAATTTGGGGTTCATTTTTTGGAGGCTATCGATGATAAAAAAAATTAAATTTACAACATTATTGTTATATTTAATCTTATCTAATTGCAACTGGCTAACTGCTACTGATAGTACTTTTTTTAGCTTTTCAAATATTAAAATTCCACCAGGAACGCCAACTTTTCAAAAAGGTTTTAAAGATGGTTGTGAAAGCTCATCTTATGCAAGAGGAAATATTTTTTATAGAACAAAATATAAATATAAATATGATCCAAAAATGATTGGTAATAATGAATATCGTTTTGGACATTCCAAGGGTTATGGTTTTTGTTTTCAATATATGCTTTCTACAGTGAGTGGTCCACAAACTTCTTTTGATAAGTTTTTACTCCCCTATGATTATGACACAACCTTTAATGCAACCAATATTAATGATGCTTGGGATGGTTTATTTAATTCAAGCGGTGGTGGCCCAATGGGTGTTAGTTTAAGTAATCCAGCGAATGGATTAAATGCTATTTTTGATTATCAAAAATCAGCAGGAGGAACTGGGAGGGGTGCTCTAGATTCTCACCCACTATGGACCAGTGGTAATAAAGGACTATTTTTATTTGGTTGGACTCATGACGGATCATATTATGGAGGTGATTAATTTTTGATGAAAATAAAAAATATTTTAATTTTGTTAATTCTATCAACTAGCCTTTGTGGTTGTTATCGTAATTGGTATAAGCCAATGGGTTTTATTTTTTCGCATCGTCCCGATGAAGGTTCTCCCGGATTTAAATTGGGTTGGGATCACGGCTGTGAATCTGGCTTGGCAACGCAATATGGTGGAGCAATTTATATGAGTTTTTACAAGTGGAAGCGTGATCCTGATATTGCTTCTACAAATCCAGATTATTACAGAATTAAGAGAAGATATCAAAAAGAACTGCGAAATGTTAATTGGAGTAATTTAGAAGAAATAAAAAGAAATTTTAGTGATTATAATACAATATTTTGGAGCGCCCATTCATTTTGTAAGCATTCAGTAATTGGCATGCTTCAAACTGCTGAAATGGATCCGCCATTGCCAGGGGAAGAAAGATACAATCCAATGGCACACAGTATTGGCAATGTTTGGAAAATGACAGGAAAAGGTGATACTAGAATTGGTAAGGGTTTATGGTAAATTTATTTAGAAATAAAATTGAAGCTATATATTGTGAACAATAATAATATTAGTACTAAGCCAAGTACCATCCACATTGAATAGTTGTAAATATAGCCAGTTTGAATTCTAGAAGTTTTATTAGACATGTATTTGCAAAATGATGCTAGGTTATTAGGTATTGCATCAATAATTTTTACATCAACAATTTTCCATAATAAATTTCCTAAAATTCTAGTTGGTCTGATGAATATTTTTTCATATATTTCATCAAAAAACCATTTATTAAATGATAGATTGTAAAGAAATCTAAATTTGCTAGCAAATAAATTTGGAAGAGCAGGTTTTTTTACGTAGAATAAATAAGATAGAAAAATTGCTAACAATCCAACCAATAAAGGCGATAACTTAACAATCAATGGTGCATGATGCATTTCTTCGTAAATTAGATTGTTATCGGGATGTAAATAAATTGAATTCTCAAAGAAATTATTGTTTGTAGAAATTATATTTAAAAAATTAGCACCAATAAAACCAGATGCGATTGATCCAATAGCTAGTATTAATAATGGTAAAAGCATTGATTTTGGAGATTCATGAGCATGATCAAATGTTGCTTTTTTACCGCGATTATTGCCGTGAAATACTAAAAATAAAAGACGCCAAGAGTAAAATGCTGTTAAAAATGCAGAGATAATGCCGATATAATAGGCAAACTTACCTAGTGGATTGTGAGAAGTAAAAGCAACCTCAAGAATGGCATCTTTAGAATAAAATCCAGCAAATGGAGGAAAGCCCGCTAAAGCAAGTGAGCCGATCCACATCATGATATAAGTAAAAGGAATTTTTTTTCTAAGTCCACCCATATTTCTGATATCTTGTTCGTGATGCATAGCATGAATTACACTACCAGCAGATAAAAATAATAAAGCTTTAAAAAAGGCGTGAGTGGTTAAATGAAAAATCCCAGCTGAATAAGCCGAAACTCCGCATGCAAAAAACATATAACCCAATTGCGAACATGTTGAATAGGCAATAATTTTTTTGATATCATTTTGCGTAATGGCTATTGTTGCTGAAAATAGAGCAGTCATGGCTCCAACAATTATAATGAAATTTAAGCCTATTAATGAGCATTCAAAAATTGGAGAACAACGAGCAACTAAAAAAACTCCAGCAGTAACCATGGTTGCAGCGTGAATTAGAGCTGATACTGGGGTTGGTCCTTCCATGGCATCAGCTAACCAAACATGAAGAAAAATTTGAGCTGATTTGCCCATAGCGCCAATAAATAGAAGGATAGATATTAGATCTATTATATTAAAATTTGTGGAAAAAATAGTTAATTTATTATTCAAATTGCTTTGCACCAAGTTAAAGACACTAGTAAAATCAACTGTTCCGAAAGTAAAGTAAATCAAGGCAATTGCTATAATTAAACCAAAATCACCCACTCTATTAACAATAAATGCTTTCATGGCCGCTAAATTAGCAGATTGTTTTTTGTACCAAAAGCCAATTAATAGATAAGATGCTAAACCAACTCCTTCCCAGCCAAAGAATAATTGTACAAAATTGTTTGCAGTAACTAAAGATAACATAAAGAAAGTGAACAAGGACAGATATGACATGAATCTTGCTATTGATTTATCCTCATGCATATAGCCAAGTGAATAGATATGCACTAAACTAGAAACTGAAGTTACCACAAAGAGCATAATTGCTGTAAGAGAGTCAATTTTTATTGCCCAATCAATATTTAAATTTCCTGAATTGATCCAATTTAATAAGACTATATTCTCAGAAATTTTGTTATTATGAACATCAATTAAGGTCTTAAAAGAAATTATTGCCGATATTATAATTAGCGAGGTTGTAATGAATTTTGCAAAATTATCTGAAATTTTCTTTTGTGGAATTACTCTTGATAGAATGCCTGAAAATAAAAAACCAGTTAAAGGTAGAAATAATATGAGTTTGTATAGCATAAATTAAATTAAAAATTATACCTAAATAAATTTAAAACCCTTTCTAACGTTATGTGAAAACTCTAAATTAATAACCCAATATAAAATATTTTGCTTAGCACAGTATTATTTAGTAAAAGTTATTTTCAAGTTGAAACGTTATTAGGCAATGTTAACAAAGGTTTTTAAGTTTATATTTCATTTTATTTTGCTTATTTTTAACAAAATTTCTCAAAATATTTCCATATATTCATCGCAATTTTATTAAAAAAGCGCTAAAAATATAAAAAAACTGAATTTAAAAACCTTTGTTAACGTTATCCGGTGCTTCTAAAAAGCATTTCTAAAGCTTGTTAAATTTATTTTATTGGTTTAAAATAACAAGGCTTTACTTTGGTGAAGCTATGGCGATAAATGCATTTTATAATAACCTTTATGGACCTGGGGGCAGAACCCAGCACCTCCACCATCAAAACAGATGCCATTAAAACAAATGTTTTATTAGTTAATTTTTTTGGGGGTGAATAGCTTTCGACATTAGCTAAAAAAAATGACTTTGCTCGGTTGAGAAACTGCCGGTTGCTTAATTAAGATGAATAAGATTAATTACGCAATATCCGTTCAAAATTGTAAATGCAAATGATAATTTTGCTAATGATAATTTCGAATTTGATTACGGGGCAAAAGCTGCTGTAGCATAAATGAAATTATCGGGGTTGCTCAGCACCTGTCAACAGAAGCTGGGCATCATCTTTGTAAGTTTGAAGTGGCTTTGGTACATCAAATTAACTTAAGTAAGCAGTCTGATAATTTAACAATTTTTAAATTCATGCAAGATCTAATTGGTTATGATGAAATCATTGAAAGTTCAATGAGATCAGTAATTTATGAAACTTTAAAGAAAGTAGAAAAAAGTGGTTTACCAGGAAAGCACTATTTTATTATAACTTTTATTACAACTTATCCAGAAGTTTCAATACCTAAGTCACTAATTGCAAAATATCCAGAAGAAATGACGATTGCAATTCAATATCAATTTCGTTCACTCGTTGTTGAAAATGATTTTTTTAAAATTTCTCTAAGTTTTGGAGGTAAGTATGAAAAGTTGTCAATTCCTTATAAAGCAATAACTTCCTTTTCTGATCCATCGATGAACTTTACATTAAAGTTTAGCACGAATTACTCTGAAAATCAAGAATCGGAGAGTGTTTCTAGTTCTGAATTTATCAGTGCCAATAAAAATATTGATAAGGATAGTAATATTGATTTATCTGCTAAGGTAATATCTTTAGACGCTTTTCGCAAAAATAAAAATTCTAAAAATCCAAAAGATAAGTTATGATTTTTGTTTATCAGATATTATACTTGGTTTTATCATACCTTGTTGCATCGATCCCATTTGGCTTATTGTTATCGAAAGCTTTTGCTAAAAAAGATATTCGTAAGTTTGGCTCAAAAAATATTGGCGCAACTAATGTTACTAGAATTTTAGGAAAAAAATTAGGAGCACTAACGCTGTTATTAGATGGAATAAAGGGTGCTATCATGGTTATAATCGCTAGATTTTATTTTTTTGAAGTAAATAATTTGCACCTATATCTGGTTTTAGTCTCTTCCGTAGCTGTTTTGGGACATATTTTTTCAATTTACCTTAAATATAGGGGTGGTAAAGGGGTTGCTACGGCGTTAGCTTGTTTATTAGCTCTTGATTTTTCGGTCGGTATGCTATCATTATGTTTTTGGATGCTTGCTTTTTCAGCTTTTAAAACTTCTTCTATATCATCCTTAGTGGCAATATTTTCTAGTATAATAACTTCTTCGCTCTTTGAAGCGCCTACGTCGCAAATAGTTTTCTGTTGGTTTTTATTTATTTTGATTCTTATTAAGCACAAAGATAACATCTTAGGAATAGCAACCGGTGAGGAAAAAAAATTTTGATTATGAATGAAAAATTAATAGTTGCTTTAGACGTCCCCGATATAGAATCAGCAAAATCAATAGTATATAAGCTTGGAGAGCAAATAAATTTCTACAAGATTGGTTTAGAATTAATGATGAGCGGTGAATATTTTTCACTAATAAAATTCCTTAAAAATCATAATAAAAAAGTTTTTGCCGATTTAAAATTGTACGATATCTCTAATACCATAGCTAGTGCAGTAAAAAACCTATCTAAATATGAAATTGACTTATTAACAATTCATTCAGCAAGCTATGAAATTATGAAGCAAGCTTGTGATAATAAGGGAAAAATGAATATTGTTGCAGTTACAGTTCTTACTAATCTTGATAGTAAAGATTTAGTACAGATGGGTTTTGATAAGGATCTTTCAATTGAAAAATTAGTTGAAAATAAAACAAAAATGATCCTTGATTGCGGGCTTGATGGTGTTGTTGCTTCTGCTTTAGAAGCGAAAAATTTGAGAAATAAATTTGGCGAGGATTTTATAATTGTTACTCCTGGAATCCGTTTAAATATTAATCAAAATGATGATCAAAAAAGAGTAAGTGATGTTAAAAGTGCCGTTAGAAATGGTGCTTCATATTTAGTAGTCGGTCGCCCCATTATTCAAAGCAATAATCCTAAAGAATCAGCTCAGCAATTTATAAAACTAATTCATGAAGCTTAAAACATTATTGGAAGAGGCGAAAACTAAATATCAAGTTTTTGGTAACTTAAAATTAATTAACGAAATAGAAATTCTTGACATTGCTATAAATTCAAAAACGGTTTCAGCCAACTCTGTTTTTTTTGGATTAATTGGTTTAAATAATGATGGAGCAAATTTTATACAAGATTCCGTAAATATTGGTGTTAAAGCGGTAATTATTGATCATAAATCAAAGTTTGATTATCAAAATTTTTTACAAAGAAATCCTCAAATTATACTAATAATTAGCAATAGTTTTGAATTGTTAGTTGATTTTTTAAAAACTTTTTATCAACCACTTCCAACCAATATTTATGCTATTACGGGTACTAACGGTAAAACTTCATCGGTAGAATTTGTAAGGCAAATTTTAGAATTTCTTGGTAAAAAATCAGCCTCAATTGGCACCTTGGGAGTTAATTGTGATGATGAAATTAAAAATCAAATTCAAATTTCTAACCTTACAACTCCAGATATAGTATCACTTTATAAAAATTTATTTTTATTAAAAAAATATCAGATCGATGATGTTGCTATTGAGGTTAGTTCAATTGGTTTAGAGCAAAAAAGAGTTGCTGGACTTAATATTTCCCTTGGCGCTTTTACTAATTTTACTCAAGATCACCTTGATTATCATCAAAATATGCAAAGTTATTTTGTTTGTAAAATGTTGCTTTTCTCTAATGTTTTAAAATTAAATGATTTTGCGGTCTTAAATTCTGATATAGAAGAATTTAATACTATTGAAGAAATATCTAGAAAAAATAATTTAAAAATTATTTCCTATGGCTTTAAAGCTAAAGATTTAATTTTGAAAAAAATAGAGCAACAGAAAGTTACCTTCTCATATCAAAATAATATTTATGAGTTTGATTTTTTATTAAGCGGCGATTTTCAAGCTTTTAACATTTTGTGCGCATTAGCTTGTGTTTTAGCAAGAAATAAATTAGATAAAGAGCAAATAGAAAAATTACTAAAAAATTTTAAGAATCTAAAATCTTCTTTGGGAAGAATGCAAAAAGTAGCAGAACTTAAAAATAAAGCGCAAGTTTTTATTGATTTTGCTCATTCGCCAGATGCTTTAGAAAATATTCTAAAATTAGCCAGAAAATTAACCTCAAAGAGAATATTTTTACTATTTGGTTGCGGAGGAGATCGTGATCAAAAAAAACGACCATTAATGGCTGAAATTGCTTGCAGATTATCTGATTTGGTAATAGTTACTGATGATAATCCTCGCACTGAAGATCCCGCTATGATTCGTAAGCAAATTATTTCAAAGTGTAATATTGATAAAACCATTGAAATTGCTGATCGCAAAGAGGCTATAACTAAGGCAATTCAATTATTACAAGATAATGATATTCTAATATTAGCGGGTAAGGGTCATGAAAAATATCAAATAATTGGTTCTAATAAAATTGATTTCGACGAAGAAAAAATTGTTAAAGATGCAATCACAAAACTTTCTTAATCCAAAATTTAATATTACATTTGAAGATTTGTATGACGAATCATCTATTGGTAAGATTGACGAACAATTTAGGACTTTTCTAAAAGTTAATGACGCAGACTTATTTGAAGCACATTGCGCTTTAGTTAAAGAAGATTCAGAAATATTGATAAAAGTTGCTAAGCATCTTGAAGATTTTTTAGTGGAATTATTCCTAATCAAAAATGAAAATGATCAGTTAAAAAATAAACATTTTCATTTATCGCTAATATATAAGATGCGCTTGGAATATGTGCAAAGATATATTGCAAAAAAATTTAATATTGCTGACGTTGATGATAAGTTTGATTATAAATTTCTTTTACGACAATTAGAAATTTATCATGATGATATAGATGAAATAGAGGTTGAATTAGTTAGGCAAATTAGTAATCAAAAAAATTTAAACCTAATTGAAAAATATTCGATTTGGGCTTTGTTTTCAAAGGAAGGAAAAACATTTCATAAAGATGGCGCCTTATTTATTTTGCCTAAAAAAATTGATGAAAAAAATTTAATCAATGAAGTTAATTTTAAAATAAGAGAAGGTTTTGATTTAACTGATAATGGTTTTTCTTTGAATAGAATTCAAGGAGAAGCTAATTACTGTCTATTTTGTCATAAGCAAAACAAAGATTCATGTAAAAAAGGTTTATTTGAAAAAGATAATCAACAAATCAAATTCAATAATCTTGGCAATGAATTACATGGCTGTCCTCTTGATGAAAAAATTTCAGAAATGAATTTTCTAAAGAGTATTGGTTGTTCAATTGCATCATTGGCAATTGCGGTTATTGATAATCCAATGATTGCTGGAACTGGGCATAGAATTTGTAATGATTGCATGAAATCTTGTATATATCAAAAACAAGATCCAGTTGATATTCCGCAAATTGAAACCAGAATTCTAAAAGATGTTTTATCTTTGCCCTATGGATTTGAAATATATTCTTTGCTAACGCGATGGAATCCTTTAAATATCAATAATCCATTACCGAAATCCAAAACTGGAAAGAAGGTTTTGATATGTGGATTAGGTCCTTCTGGATATACTCTTGCTCATTACTTGCTTAATTCTGGCCATGAAGTTGTTGCTATTGATGGTTTAAAAATAGAACCTTTAAATCAGGAAATTTCAGGGATAGATCTTAATTGGCAACGAACAAATTTTAAACCAATAAAATTTGTTGATGAAATTTATGAAGATTTATCAAAGAGAGTTATATATGGCTTTGGTGGAGTTGCAGAATATGGTATCACTTCGCGATTTAATAAGAATTTTTTAAAGATTATTCGTTTATTAATAGAGCGTCGAAAAAATTTCTTAATGTATGGTGGCTTAAGATTTGGTTCATCAATAACCGATAAAATTGCTTTTGAAGAATATGGCTTTGATCATGTTGCTTTATGTATTGGAGCTGGTCGCCCTCAATTTATTGATATTAAAAATAATTTTGCTAAAGGAGTTAGATTAGCTTCAGATTTTTTGATGTCTTTGCAACTTACTGGTGCTTTTAAAGAAAATTTATTTACCAACTTACAAATTCGTTTACCAATAATTGTAATTGGAGGTGGTTTAACAGCTGTAGATACTGCATGTGAAGCCAAAGCCTATTATGAAGTGCAAGTAAAAAAATTTGCTAAAAAAATTTTAGAAATTGGCAAGGAAAAATTATGGTCAATTTTAAATGAAGAAGAAAAAATAATAGCTCAAGAATTTTTAGATCATGCTAAAAAAGTAAATGACGGTATTAAAGATTTTATTTCTGCAAAAATTTTATATAGAAAAAAAATAATTGACTCTCCGGCCTACAAACTTAATCATCAAGAGCTTAAAAATGCTTTAGAAGAGGGGGTTGAATTTATTGAAGATACTGAATTGGAAGAGATAATGATTGATAATTTTAGCCATATAAAATCAATAAAAACCAAGGATAATAAAATTATTAATTGTGGTTCCTTATTTATTGCAATTGGTACTAAACCCAATATTTCTCCAGCTTTAGAAGATGAGTTAGATTTAAAACATGATGGCAAATATTTTGTTGAAATTGATAAAGATAATAATTTGTTTTCCAAAACTTATACCGCTAGACCTAGTAATTTTTCCGTAATTACAAAAATTGATAGTAATTCAAAAAAAGCAGTGAGTTTCTTTGGTGATTTACATCCTAATTTTGAAGGTAATGTTGTCAAAGCAATGACTAGCGCAAAGCAAGGCTATCAACAAATTAATGAAATTTTAAAAGATGTTAAAAAAACCATAAATATTAAAAGAGATTTTCGTGAAGATTTTTTAGTAAAAATTCATAGCGTTGAAAGATTATCAAATCATGTTGTTGAAATATTGGTAAAAGCTCCGTTGCTTGCTAATCAAACTAAAGTAGGGCAGATTTTTCGTTTACATAATTACCATGTTCTTGCGTCGCAAATATCCAATCAAATTCTTGCTATGGAGGGAGTTGTTGTTACTGCGCTTTCTATTGACAAAGAAAATGGTTTAATATCTGGGATAATAGTTGAAACAGGTGGTTCTAGTAGTTTAATACAAAATTTTAAAAGACAAGAGCCTTGTGTATTTATGGGTCCAAGTGGCAAACCAACAGAAATTCCACAAAATGAAACAGTGCTATTAGTTGGTGGCGGTAGGGGTAATCAGCCTTTAACAGCATTAGCAGAGATTTTTACTGCTAATAATTGTGAAGTAATTTTTTTTGCTGGTTATAAAAGAAGTGATTATATAGTTCGTGAATCAAGAATGATAAGCTCTTGTTCAAAATTAATTATTTCAGTTGAAGATAAAAATATTAAGGATCCTTATTTTAAAGGATCGGTAATTGATGCAATAAAAGAATATTTTGAAAAAAGATCTCAAAAAATAGATCGAATATTTGCGATAGGTAATGATAGCCTATTATATGAAGTAGCAAAACTTAGAAAAGAAAATATTGTTTTAGATTTTGCAAAAGCAAAATATTCAATTTCTAGCCTAAATTCACCAATGCAATGCATGATGAAAGGAGTTTGTGGGCAGTGTATTCAAAAAAAATATATTAATGGAAAAGTTGATTATTTTTATTCATGTGCAAATCAAGATCAAAATTCTGATAATTTGGACTTTAAACATCTTCATAATAGGTGTGCACAAAATTCATTAGCTGAAAAAACATCAAAATCTTGGCTAAATTTTTTGTATAGTGCCAATTAAATATAGGAAACACGATTATAAATTGGCGATAGATTTGATAATGATTCAAATGGTAAAATATTATTTTTTTGATAATAATTGTAAGCATCAATAGCCATTATAGCGATTAAATAAATAATATCAGAGTTGTTTTTTGTTTTAATGAGGTGATCTTTTTTATTTTCAA
>CAMASZ010000025.1 GCA_945861125.1 Rickettsia typhi
ATATTACGATATAAAATTCGATAACTATTATTGTGCCACTGGGGTATTAGATAATATTCTTCTAATAGTTTATTGTCTAGCTTTTTAGATAATAATATTAGTTCACTCTTAGAGTTAGATTTTAGAATTTTGTTTATCAAATCATCAATAGCAACATTATTGATCCCAACTAAATTACGACCACCCTTAATATTTATTTGCGAAGAGTGAAAATATGAATAAAGTTCAGATCCAGGAATTAAAGCCTGTGGAAAAACTGCCGTTATAATATCGTAATCGTAATTATTAATTCTGGTTTGATACTGATTTTCTTCAACAAATTTTATCTTAGCTTTAATACCAAGTTTCTTTAGATTATTAATAAATGGAGCAATAATCATTTCAAAAGTTTTTTGATCGATTAAAAACTCTATTTCGATTAATTCATTTTTAGAGTTATATAAATTATTTTTAAAAATTTTGTAACCCGAGTTGGTTAATATTTTTTTAGCTTCAATTAAGTTTTCACGATTAAAGCCATCAGCTAAAGATTTTGGCAATTGAAAATCTTTATATCCAAAATTAGAATTAGCAAAATAACTGTTGGTTCTAATATATGAATTATAAAAAATATTTTTTTTTAGCCACTCAAAATCAAAAGCCAAGGTAATAGCTTTGCGTAAGTTTATATCATGAAATTTTTGCCTTCGCATATTAAAAATAAAAGCTTGCATTGGCGCTGGAAGGGAATGTTTAATTTCTTCTTTAATGATTTCGCCATTTTTTACAGCTTCTATATTATATAAATTGGCCCAATTTCTTGCGACATTTTCTTGACGAAAATCATATTTTTGTGACTTAAATGCCTCGACCAGAACATTAGCGTCATGATAATAATCAAAAGTTATTTTATCAAAGTTATATCTTCCTTTATTTACCGCTAAATCTTTTGCCCAATAGTTTTTAACTCTTTCATAAGTTATTGATTTATTTGCTTTAACCTCAGATATTTTGTAAGGTCCGGATCCTAATGGCGGAAGCATTGAGGTTTTTTGAAAATCTATTTTTTCATAAAAATGTTTAGGTAAAACGGGAAGCGAGGATACTAGAATTGGTAAATCACGGTTCTTGTTGTTCTTAAAATTAAATTTAACATGAAAATCATTTATTTTTTCTACTGATTTAACATCTCTAAAACTCATTTTATAAGATGGATGTCCTTCGCTAATTAGTTTATTAAAAGTAAAAATAACGTCATCGGCAGTTATTTTTTTACCATCATGAAAATATGCATTTTTTCTTAATTTAAATTCAATTGACATTTTGTCCGATGATAATTTGATTTTTGATGCCACTAAACCATATCTTGATGAAATTTCATCATCACTACCTTCGGTTAGACTGTCATATATATAAGATAAGCTGGAGGCGGAAATTCCTTTTAAAATAAATTGATTTAGAGAATTAAAACCTCCTTCTACTCCAAATTTGACATGACCACCTTTTTTTGCTAAAATGTCAACATAATCAAAATTTTTAAAATTTTCTTGATATTTTAGGTCGCCAAATATTGAAATACCGTGCTTAAAATCTTGATTGGCAAAAGAATTATTTGACCATATTAATAATATGGTTATTATTAGTAAATTTTTTAACATTTTTTAAAGACTTATATTTTTTATTAATGATTCTAATTCGTTCACTTAATCAGATAAGTAAAACTATTAATGAATGTTGTTTAACAGTTGGTAATTTTGATGGTTTGCATCAAGGGCATTTAGAAATTATAAATAAGGTTAAAGATATTGCCCAAGAAAAAAAATTATCTTCGGCTCTTTTAACTTTTCAACCTCATCCACTTTCATTTATAAAAAAAAATTATCAACAAGATTTTATAATTACTAACCTAGCTACAAAAATTGATATAATCAAAAAACTTGGAATTGATTATTTGATTATTCTTAAATTTGATAAGAATTTTGCTGATATTAGTGCTAAAGATTTTATAGACGAAATCTTAATTAAAAAACTTAACACTAAACATTTAGTAATTGGTTATAATTTTAATTTTGGAAAAAATCGTGAGGGAAATATTGAAACTTTAAAAAAAACAACAATTAACTTAAATCAAGTTGATCCTGTTATGGTAAAGTTAGATAATCAAGAAATAACATCTTCTTCAACAAATATAAGAAACCTAATCAAGGAAGGAAATTTTGATTTTGTAAATAAAATTTTAACTAAAAATTTTACAATTTCTGGCACTGTTAACTATGGTCAAAAACTTGCGACAAAAATTGGTTTTCCAACATTAAATATAATGCCAAAGCCATTTATGATAAAGCCAAAATTTGGAGTTTATAAAACAAAAACTTTTATACCATCTTTAAAAAAAGTTTTTCCATCAATAACAAATTTTGGAATTAAGCCCACAATTAATTATGGCGGTCAACCAATATATGAAACCCATATACCGAATTTTTCTGAAAATATTTACGAACAAAAAATCTATATTGAATTTATAAATTTTATAAGAGAAGAGAAGATTTTTTCTAATGTTGAAGATCTTAAGAAGCAAATAAGTAAAGATATTTTTGAATGCAATTTATGACTATCTAAATATAATTGTAATAATATTTCCTGCATTTAATTTGGAAAAATAGTTATAATCCAAATCGATTAAAAATAATTTTTTCTTCTATTTTATTAATTGTAGCTTCAATTGAATTTAATTTATCAGAAAATAAATTTTTTAGAAAAGATTTTTTGGTAACAACGTTTACAAATTCAATATCATCACCATACTTTTCCTGCATTTTAGATCTCATATTAGCAATACCATCAATTAAGCCAAGCTTTAAAGCAGTTTTTCCTGACCAAAATGCTCCGGTAAAAATATTTTCTTCATCATCATTTAGTTTATTCATTCTTCTTGCTCTTACAATTTCCTTAAACTCATCAAAAATATCTTTTTGTGCAAGTTTAAGAATCTTTATATTATCTTCATCCTCAGGTAAAAATGGATCCAATATAGCTTTATTTTTTCCTTCGGTATAAATTCTGCGATCAATACCAATTTTTTTGATTAACTCAACAAATCCAAAGCTAGAGAAAATTACTCCTATTGAACCTATAATTGAAGAATTATGTGCGTATATTTCATCGCCAGATAGTAATAACCAATAGCCACCTGAAGCAGAAAGATCTTGAGCAAAAGTGAATACAGGAATTTTCTTTTTAGTAGAAAGTTCTCTAATGTAGTTATATATTAATTCTGATTGAACAGGTGATCCTCCTGGAGAATTTATAGAAATTGCTACCGCTTTAATGTTTTTTATTTCAAAAGCTTTTTTAATAAGAGGTGCACAATTATTAAAATTAATTCCTGATTCAAATTTTGAGTCTTTGCCAATAACTCCATTTAAATAAAGGCACGCCACTTTTTCATTTTGATCAATTTTTAAAATTTTCCTAAAAAATAGCTTAATTTTTAGGATTTTGTTATTGCTGATCTTGCATTTCTTCATTTTGTGTTTTTTTAAATATTGAGAAATCTTTAATTCGGATTTGATTTTTTACTATTTTTTTTAAGTAGTCAAAGAAACAAAATAATAAAAATATAAATAAAATTGAACCAATTGAGATCCATAAACCTTTATATTCAAAGTTTTTAATTAAATAGCCAGTAGTGAACAAACCAAAGATATTTCCAATTAAGGCAATTCTAGTAAAAGCACTGTTTGCAGCTAATCTTTGAGATGATTTATATTTTTCACTAATTAAAACTAAAGTTGGTAATTTTATACCAGATAAACATCCAAATAAAATAAAAAATAAACTATAATTATGATAAATATCGTTATTATTATAAATTCTAATTATTACAAAAATTGAAATTACCGTAAAAAAAATCATTAGAAATCTTTTGCTAAAAAAATTAGATATGTAACCAATTGGTAAATAAAATATAGTTCCAAATAGCATTGAAGAAAGCAATAAGGAAGCTTCTTCTTTTGACATTCCAGATCTTATACCATAAATTATACAAAAAGCACTACATGAAGACATTGCATAGCTAAATGAAAAACCAGAAAACATAATTTTTGGTGAATTAGCTATATATCTCCAGATTCCTATTTTCTTTTGTTCGCGAACTATTGAATCAACTTTTCTTAGTCTTTTTAATGGTACAATTGACAATAAATACAGGAAAGAAGCAATTGCAAAAGTATAAAAACTATCAGAAGTTTTTATTGTATTAATAATAATTGGACCCAAGCTGTTTCCAATTGCAACAAGCATAGTGCCAAAAGAAATAACCATAGCACGAATTTTTACTGGTGTAATATCAACCATAGCCGTATTTCTTGTAACACTACAGCTAAATAAAGATGTTCCTAAAGCGTATATAGTAATTATCCATAGTGGATAATTTATAAATTTATAAAGCAGTAGCGCGCATATTGAAGCAATTATACTGGCTATATATATGGTATTAATTAAGCCAGTTTTTTGGCCAAATGAAGGAAGAAATCTTGAAAATATAACTCCGGCACCAATTTGAGTTACAATAGATAATGAAATTAAAATTTCATTTTTAACATTAGCTTCCAAACGAATTGCTATCATTACCATCAACATTCCGTATGCAAGTGATGATAAAAAGATGGAGCTAAACACCATTAATAAATCTTCAATTAGAACAATATTCCATGAGGATTCATTTACTTTTTTTTCTACCGCAAGAGGGGAGAAGCCTGAGTCAGTAAAGTCATAGGTACGTGACGACAGGTCTTTTTTATTGCGATAAAAAATCAACATACTTATCTGAATTTTCTAATGTCTGTTAAGTGCCCAGTAATCGCTGACAAGGCTGCCATTGCTGGACTCATTAGATGAGTTCTACCTCCTCGTCCTTGACGACCTTCAAAGTTTCTATTAGAAGTTG
This sequence comes from Rickettsia typhi, assembly GCA_945861125.1. Lineage (GTDB taxonomy): Bacteria > Pseudomonadota > Alphaproteobacteria > Rickettsiales > UBA1997 > CAILUF01. The sequence goes on from CAMASZ010000025.1 coordinate 4,928, forward strand.
AGGCACATCTTTCTTGAAATTCTAATTTATCTGCGTTCATTGCTAAACACATTGAGCATCCCGGTTCTCGCCATTGAAATCCTGAATTGGTAAATATTTTGTCTAAACCTTCTTTTTCTGCTTGTTCTTTGACTAAGCCAGATCCAGGAACGATCATTGCCAATTTAATATTTTTAGCAACTTTTTTTCCATTTACCACTTTAGCAACTTCTCGTAGATCTTCAATTCTGCCATTGGTACAAGAGCCAATAAAGATTTTATCTAGTTTTATTTCTTCTAAATTCATTCCTGATTTTAAACCCATATATTCAAGAGATCTTTTTACCGCTTCCTGCTTATTTTTTTCTTTAAAATCTTCGGGAAAAGGAACTTTAGAGCTAATTGGTAATGCATCCTCAGGGCTAGTTCCCCAAGTTACATATGGCTCTATTTCTTCTGCCTTTAGGTGAATTTCTTTGTCATAAATTGCGTTGCTGTCAGACTTTAAAGTGCGCCAATATTTTACAGCATTTTCCCAATTTTGATCTTTTGGAGCCAATGGTCTGTTTTTAATATATGAGTAAGTTATTTCATCTGGAGCTATTAATCCCGCTCTTGCTCCGGCTTCAATTGACATATTGCAAATTGTCATTCTACTTTCCATAGAAAGTGATTCTATTGTTGAACCAGCATATTCAATTACGTATCCTGTAGCTCCTGCGGTACCAACCTTGGAAATTATTGCTAGAATCAAATCTTTGGCAGTAACTCCAAGTGATAGTTTGCCGTCAACTTTTATCAAAAAATTTTTAGCTCTTTTTTGAATTAATGTTTGCGTTGCAAGAACATGTTCAACTTCGGATGTTCCAATACCGAATGCTAGAGCTCCAAATGCCCCGTGTGTTGAAGTATGACTGTCGCCACAAACAATTACCATACCTGGTTGAGTAAATCCTTGTTCGGGACCAACTATATGAACAATTCCTTGTTTTTTATCATCTAAATCAAAGTATTTTATTCCAAATTCTTGACAATTTTTTTCTAAAGTTTCAACTTGGATTCTTGAAGTTTTGTCTTTAATTCCACTACTGCCATGATGACGATCTTCAGGGGTTGTAGGAACATTATGATCTGCAACTGCTAAATGAAACTCCGGATGACGAGGTTTACGATTAGTCATTCTTAAACCTTCAAAGGCCTGTGGAGAGGTTACTTCGTGAATTAGCTGTCGATCAACATATATAAGACTTGAATCTTCATTATCATCAATTAAGTGTTGTTCCCATATCTTATCATAAAGTGTTTTTGGCATATTTAAATAAAAAAAATTATTAAAAAATTTGAATTTTATTCAAGAAAACATATAAAATCAATTTCAAGTTTTATTAATTATACTAAATCTTGTCTTTAAATTGAATTTCAACAAAATAATTTTCAAGATAAAAATATAAGCTATATTCAAATATAGCTTAGGATTTTTAATTTTTTGTTTAAAAAATTAAGTTAAAATTCAATAATTTTCTAAACAAATTCTGTAATTAATTTCTTAACGCGAAATATAGAGCAGAATTTAAAATATGTATTTGGTTATATGCGAATTTTATTTTGTGGTGATGTTGTTGGTAGGACAGGAAGAAGCGCGGTATGTAGTAATTTATTAACTTTAAAAAATAAATATAAAATTGACTTTACAATAGTTAATTGCGATAACTCTTCAGGTGGCTTTGGAATTAATCGTAACAGTGAACAAGAATTTTTAAAGGCAGGTGTTGATGTTCTAACGGCAGGGGATCACGTATGGGATCAAAAAGAAGTTACTACTTTCATTAATCAATCAAAAAGCTTGCTTCGTCCATTAAATTTTCCTAGATCTTGTCCTGGAGTGGGAGCAAGAATATTTTTAACCCACAATAATAAAAAAATATTAGTTATCCATCTACTTGGTCAAATTTTTATAAAGTATAGTTTAAACTGTCCATTTGAGGCAGTAGAAGAAGTAATAAAAAATAACCCTCTAAAAAAGGAAGTCGATGCAATTTTTGTAGATTTTCATGCTGAAGCAACTTCTGAAAAAATGGCAATGGGAAAATTTTTAGATGGAAGAGTTAGCGCGGTTGTTGGCTCTCATACTCATATACCAACTAATGATTGTCATATTATGAAATTAGGAACTGCCTATCAAACCGATGCAGGAATGTGTGGTGATTATGACTCGGTTATAGGTATGGAAAAAACAGTGCCGTTGCAAATGTTTATTCATAAGCGTAAATTTGACAAAATGGAGCCTGCAAAGGGTGAGGCCACTATCTGTGGTTCTGTAGTTGAAATTAATGATAAAACTGGTCTTGCTACAGAAATTTTTCCAATTAAAATTAATGGAATTATTGGTGATTAATTAATTCATAATTATGGCAGGACATTCGCAATTTGCTAATATAAAGCATCGCAAGGGAGCGCAAGACGCTAAAAAAGCAAAAATTTTTACAAAAATAATTCGAGAAATAACTGTTTCTGCGAAATCTGGTCAACCAGATCCCGAGTTCAATCCTCGTTTGAGAAATGCGATCATTGAAGCTCGTAATAACAATATGCCAAAAGATAGAATTGATGCTGCAATTAAAAAAGTAATTTCAGGAGGAGATAATGAAAATTTTGAAGAAATTCGTTATGAAGGATATGCACCTGGTGGAGTTGCGTTGATAGTTGAAGCTCTAACAGATAATCGCAATAGAACTGCTAGTGAAGTTAGAAGTATTTTTACTAAAATGGGCGGATCACTTGGTGAAACTGGCTCTGTTTCATTTATGTTTGATAAAATTGGAATAATTCAATTTGAAAAAAAAGTTTGCGATGAAAATATTATGTTCGAAAGTGCTATTGAAGCTAAAGCGCAAGATGTTGAAATTAATGAAGATTCATATTTTATATATACTTCAATAGAAGATTTTACAATTGTTAGAGATAATTTGATTAGTAAATTTGCCAACCCAATTTCTGCCAAAATTGAATGGAAAGCTAAGAATTTGCTAGAAATATCTGATATTGATCAAGTGCAAAAATTAATTAAAATGATTGATATGTTAGAAGATTGTGATGATGTTCAATCTGTTACTGGAAATTATTTTTTTGACAATAATATTATTTCCAATCTTTAGTTATAATTACAAATAATTATGAAAAATATAAAAATCACTTCTAAATTAATTAAAGATCATAATCTTACTGAAGAGGAGTATCAAAAAATATTAGAAATACTAAACAGAGAGCCAACCATAACTGAACTAGGAATTTTTTCTGCAATGTGGAGTGAGCATTGTTCTTATAAATCTACCAAGAAATGGCTAAAAACAATGCACACTGAAGCTCCTTGGGTGATCTGTGGTCCTGGAGAAAATGCTGGAGTTATTGATATTGGAGATAATCAAGCAGTAGTTTTTAAAATGGAGAGTCATAATCACCCTTCTTTTATCGAACCTTATCAAGGAGCGGCAACTGGTGTTGGTGGAATTTTACGAGATGTTTTTACTATGGGTGCAAGACCAATAGCGAATTTAAATGCTTTAAGATTTGGTGAAATTTCTCATCCAAAAACTAAGCAATTAGTTAACGGTGTAGTTTCGGGAATTGGAGGATATGGTAATTGTGTTGGCGTTCCTACTGTTGCCGGTGAAGTGACTTTTCATAAAAGTTATAATGGTAATATTATTGTTAATGCTATGACAGTTGGTTTGGCTAATAAGGAAAAAATTTTCTATTCTGCAGCTTCTGAAGTTGGTGCTAGTGTGGTTTATGTTGGCTCCAAAACTGGTCGTGATGGAATTAATGGAGCGGTTATGGCTTCTGATGAGTTTAAAGAAGGTGATGAAGATAAAAGGCCTACTGTTCAAGTTGGTGATCCTTTTGCAGAAAAATTATTATTAGAAGCTTGTATGGAATTAATGCAATCTGATTGCATTTTATCTATTCAAGATATGGGTGCTGCGGGTTTAACTTCCTCATCATTTGAAATGTCGGGTAAAGGAGGAACTGGAATTGAACTAAATTTAGAGAAGGTTCCACAAAGAGAGCAGGGCATGACTCCCTATGAAATAATGCTTTCAGAAAGTCAAGAAAGAATGTTAATGATAATAAAACCAGAAAAAGAAGAATTTGCTAAAGAAATTTTTGAAAGATGGGGTCTTGATTTTGCTGTAATTGGTAAAGTTACTGATACGGGTAGGGTAATAATAAAAATGAATGGTGAAATTTATGCCGACATTCCTTCAGCACCGCTTTCAGAGCAATCTCCAGAATATGATAGACCTTGGATATAGTAAAATTAATTCAAAATAATAGGTTTATAATTAAAAAAAATAATTAGGCTCTCTTATTTTTAAAAAATTGTTGTAAAATTTTTTGAGATTCTGTTTCAGATATTCCGGAGTATATTTCTGGTTTAAAATAAGAAAGTTTTTTAGAAAAAATATTTGCTTCATTCTCAATGGCACCAAATTTTTTTTCAGATGCACCGTAATAAACTCTTTTAATTTTTGCAAAAGAAATTGCCCCCATGCACATAAAGCAAGGTTCTAAAGTAACATAAATATCACAATTTTCTAATCTCAGAGTTTTTTTTAATATACATGCTTGCTTGATTGCAAGAATTTCAGCATGAGCTGTGGGATCTTTTAAAGTAATATTTTTATTATAAGCACTAGCTATTACATTATTTTTTTCTACTATTACAGCCCCAACAGGAATTTCATTGTTTTTAAGTGCTAATTTTGCTTGCTCAAGAGCTAAAAGCATATAATGATTGTTCATTTTATTTTTCTAATTTATCTAGAACTATAGTTGCGGTTGCATTACCAATAAGATTGGTGATAGCGCGCGCTTCAGACATAAAACGATCAATACCTAAAATTAAAACTAAACCTTCAATAGGTATTACTGGAATTACAGCCAAAGTTGTAGCAAGTGTTATAAAGGCGCTTCCTACCACTGCCGCGGCTCCTTTAGAGGTAATTAGTAAAATAAAAATTATTTCAAAAATCTGAAGCCAACTTAAATCAATGTGAAAGACATTGGCAATAAATATTATTGCCATAGTAAAATATATGCATGTTCCATCAAGATTAAAAGCATATCCAGCTGGTATAACAAAACTTACTATAGATTTTTTGCAACCGAATTCTTGCATTTTTTTTAGCATGTTTGGAAGAACTGTTTCTGATGAAGAGGTTCCAAGAACTACAAATATTTCTTCTCTAATGTGTTTTAAAAGTTTAAAAATACTTACATTGCATAATTTTAATATAGTACCAAAAACCAATAAAATGAAAATAACACAGCTTGTATAAAAAAAGGCAGTGAATTTTAGTAATGAAAGTAGTGATGTAAAGCCATATTTTCCAACGGTATAGCTCATAGCTCCAAAAACTCCAATTGGAGCTAATTTAATTAATATTTCAATTAATTTAAATGTAAAAATAGAAATCTCTTCTATGAGGATAGTTATATTTTTAGCAGATTTTTTAATCGATAGTAATGCAAATCCTGATAATATTGAAACCAACATTGCTGGTAATATTTCACCGCTAACGAAAGCTTGAATTAAAGTATCAGGAATTATACCAAGTAAGAATTGAGTATAATTATTTTTTGGTTTTTGATATTGAGAAATAGCGGAGCTATCAAGAGTTGAAACATCAATATTTAATTCGCTTCCCAAAGAAAAAAACATGGCAACACTAATGCCAA
>CAMASZ010000026.1 GCA_945861125.1 Rickettsia typhi
TAATTTGAATTTTTTTAAACATTTAAAAATCGGAATCAGCGTTAAATTTTTGTCCTGTATTGGGGTTTACTAATATCATGTAAAACTTATCAAATTTTTAAATTCAATCCCAAAAATTATTTGAGTTTGAAATTGCTTTGGTACTATTTTTAAATTCTAATCACTTTTTATTCTTAAATAATGAGCAAAATTATTAATCTTGAAGGTAAGGAAATCAAGGGTATTACACCATTAGAAAGTATATCTTTGCAAAAAGAAAATACTCGTCAAGAATGGGCTTATAAAGCTGATATACTATGTGAAGCGTTACCTTATATGCGAAAATTCTCGGGTGAGACTTTTGTTATTAAGTTTGGTGGATCGGTAATGGGTGAAGATAGTAATATTAAAAATTTTGCCAAAAATGTAGTACTGCTTAAACAAGTAGGGATCAATCCTATTATTGTTCATGGTGGTGGTCCTCAAATCGGTGCTATGCTTGACAAATTAAACATTAAATCAAGTTTTATTGATGGATTAAGAGTTACAGACTCTGATACTGTTGAAATTGTTGAAATGGTTCTTGCTGGATCAATTAATAAAATGATTGTCAAAGAGATTAACTCAGCTAACGGTAAGGCAGTTGGTATTTGTGGAAAAGATGGCAATTTGATTCGTGCTAAAAGAGCTACTAAAACAAAAAAAGATCCGAACTCAAATATTGAAAAAATACTTAACCTAGGCTTTGTTGGTGAGCCATATCATATTGATCCTGAAATATTGAGTTTATTCGAAGATTCTGATATTATTCCAGTAATTGCTCCAATAGGAGTTGGAGATAATCAAGAAACTTTTAATATGAATGCTGATACCGTTGCAGGAGCAATTGCCTCTGCATTACAAGCTTCAAAACTAATTATTTTATCTGATGTTGATGGAGTAATGTTGCCAAATGGTGAGTTAGTTAGTCATTTAAACGTAGCAACTGCAAAACAAATGATTAATGATGGAATTATTAATGGTGGCATGATACCAAAAGTAGAAACCTGTATTAATGCTTTACAAAAAAATGTAAGTTACGCTCATATTTTAAACGGTTCAGTTGATAATATATTGCTAATGGAAATCTTCACCGAAAGTGGAGCGGGAACTATGATTATATAAGTTTTGGTGGGTGATAGAAGACTCGAACTTCCGACCTCTACGATGTCAACGTAGCACTCTAACCAACTGAGCTAATCACCCATTTTAATCAGTTTATTAAGAAATTGATCATTAAAGAATGATTGAAATAATAAAATAAATTTCGTTAACAATCAAAATCTTTTTCATGAATAAAAAAAATACCCAAAAAGCATTTTCATTAATTGAATTATCAATCGTTATTTTAATAATTGGTATCTTGGTTGCTGGTGTTACTCAAAGTTCAAGATTGGTTAACGAAATCCGTTTATCATCTGCTCGCTCTATAACTCAAAGTTCTCCAGTTAATTCAATAACAGGAATTATTTCTTGGATTGAGACTACTTCACAAAAAAGCTTTAATATCGAGCCAGAAGATGGCTCATCAATCTCTTTAATTAATGATCTTAATATCATTTCAACTCCAAAAATCGGTTTCATGCAACCTACCGTTACAAAGCAACCAATTTATAAAAGTTCAAATTTTAATGGACTACCATCTTTGGCATTTGACGGAATTGATGACGAAATGGTTACAACTCAACAATTGCAAGTTAATGAAATTGCGCCAACAGTTAAAAATACAATTTTTATGGTTATAAAGGTTTATACTTCGCAAGTATTTTTTAGTTATGAAAGATACGATGGCTTGCCAAGAATTTCTTTGCAGATGAATGGAAATAATGTTAGATTTGATTACCCTAATGCTTCAAATATTGCTACAGGAACTACTAATATAATAGGAAAAACTGTTATAATAACTGCAGATTCTAACAAAGTTAACCAATCCTTATATATCAATGGTAGTCTCGATGCAACTAGAGCTAACTCCGCTGATATAAATTTTAACCATATCTATAATATTGCAATCGGAGCAAATAATGGCAATATGTTTACTAAGTGCGATATTGCTGAAGTAATTATTTATGATCGTTCTTTGAAAACCGAAGAAAGGAAATCCATAGAACAGTATTTGGGTAAAAAATGGGGAATCAAAATATCTTAAATCTTAACAACAATTGTAATTAATAAATTATCAAATGAATAAAGCGCTAGGTAATCATATTTTAGTTGAATTCATGAATTGCGATCCTGCAATACTTAATGAAGTTGCGGTAATCGAAAAAAATATGGTTGATGCAGCGTCAAAAGCTCAAGCTACAGTTATTAACTCAACATTCCATCACTTTTCACCGTATGGAGTTTCTGGTGTTGTTGTTATTCAAGAAAGTCATTTAGCAATTCATACTTGGCCAGAATGGGGCTATGCCGCAGTTGATTTATTTACATGTGGTGAAATTGATGCGTGGATTTCTTTCGACTATCTTAAAAATTGTTTTGGATCTGATTCATATTCAGCAATTGAAATGAAAAGAGGTTCAGTAAATTTGTTAAAACGTAATGATTTTAACGTAGAAGGAATTCGTTCTAAAGCATCAAAATGGAAAAATCCTGATTTTCATACTCGAAATGTCTGGTTTACCGATAAAGATCAAGATCAAGCATTATCACTTCGTTATACTGGTGAAAATTTTTATGATGTTCAATCTCCTTATCAAAGAGTTAGAATTCTTGAGAGTTACAAATATGGTAAAATTTTGACATTAGATAACATGGTTATGACCACTCAAAAAGATGAATTTCACTATCATGAGATGATAAGTCATATAGCTATGTTTACTCATCATAACCCTAAAAATATTTTAGTAATTGGTGGCGGAGATGGTGGTACTATCAGAGAAATTTTAAAGCATGACTGTGTTGAAAAAGTTACCATGGTAGAAATTGACAATAATGTAATTGAAGCTTGTAAAAAATTTCTACCAGAAATTGCTTGTGAATTTAATAATCCTAAACTTGAACTAATAGTGGCAGATGGTATATCATTTGTTAAAAATTCTAATCCTCAGCAATATGATATTGTAATTGTTGATGGCTCAGATCCCGTAGGGCCTGCGCAAGGTTTATTTAGTACTGATTTTTATAATAACTGCTATAAAATTCTTAAAGACGACGGCATATTAGTTTCTCAGGGTGAATCTCCTAAATTCAATGAAAAAGTTTTTGTTGAATTATATTCAACTCTATCAAATATCTTTGGTAAAGATAATACTAAAATTTCATTGTTTTATGTACCGACATATCCAACTGGAATGTGGTCATTCCAATATTGCATTAAAAATTCCAAATATAAATATAAATTAGAAAAAGTTATTGATGAAAGTAAGGTTGATAAATTTGTTGCTAAAAATAACCTTCGCTACTATAACAAAGAAATTCATCAAGCAAGTTTTGCACTACCTAATTTTGTAAAAAAATTAGTTGATAACAATATTTCTTAATTTTCTCATAACGCTTTAAAATTTCTAAAATGAATAAAAAATTACTTAGGAAAAAAGATTTATTAAAAAAAACTGTAAAACATATTGATATAACCTCCTTTGATTCTCGAAATATTATTGATCAAATGAGTAACATGTCTTTTACATCTAGAGATTTAGCCAATGCTTCAGAAATTTTTAATATGATGCTACGGGATCAAAATTGCTCAATAATTCTTACCTTAGCAGGATCAACCTCTGCTGGTGGGTGCATGAAAGTTTATGCTGATATGATAAAATATAATATGGTTGATGTAGTAGTTGCAACTGGAGCATCAATTGTTGATATGGATTTTTTTGAAGCGCTAGGTTTTAAGCATTATCAAGGTACGCAATTTATTGATGATAAGTTTCTGCGTGATAACTATATTGATAGAATTTATGATACTTATATTGATGAGGAAGATTTACAAAAATGTGATCACACAATTTTTCAGATAGCTAATAGTCTTGAAGCAAGGCCATATTCATCTAGAGAATTTATTTATGAAATGGGTAAATTTTTGCAAAAAAAATCTAAGAAAAAAGAATCACTTATCCAATTGGCTTATGAAAATCAAGTACCAATTTTCTGCCCTGCTTTTACTGATTCTTCGGCTGGTTTTGGGTTAGTATTGCATCAGGTTAAGAATCCAAAAAAACATTTAACCATTGATTCAATTGCTGATTTTCGTGAGCTTACCGATATTAAAATTAAAGCAGGAACTACTGGATTATTAATGATCGGAGGAGGGGTTCCTAAAAACTTTGTTCAAGATACTGTAGTGTGTGCAGAAATTTTAGGAAAAGAAGTTGATATGCATAAATATGCTGTACAAATTACTGTTGCAGATTCTAGAGATGGTGCATGCTCTTCTTCTACTTTAAAAGAAGCTTGTTCATGGGGTAAAGTTGATACTGCATATGAACAGATGGTTTATGCTGAGGCAACTTCAGTAATTCCATTATTAATTTCTGATGCTTATCATAAGGGTTATTGGAAAAAAAGAAAAAGAAGAAATTTTGCTAAAATATTTTTTTAAAAATTGCCAAAAATTTTTTATTCAGTCGCGCTAAAGCGAGCGACACTTTATTCAGTCGCGCTAAAGCGAGCGACACGCAGCTATATTGTATTAAAATAAGTTAAGTATATCGTTTATAGTGGTAAAAATCATTAAGGTGATTACTAAGCTAAATCCAATATTAAAGCCAATTTGTTGAAGTTTTTGTGACAACGGTTTACCCCTTATTGCTTCAATGATATAGTAAAATAAGTGGCCTCCATCAAGAACTGGAATAGGAAGTAAATTCATTATTCCTAGATTTATTGAAATTAGCGCCATAAACCAAATCACTACTTGGAAGCCCTGTTCAATAGTTTTTCCTGAATACTTTGCTATTTTAATTGGCCCCCCAAGTTCTTTTACCGATCTTTTTCCAGTAATTAATTGTTTTAAGGTTTTTAATACTGCAACAGAAATGTTATATGTTTCTTTGTTTGCTATTAAGAAGCTTCTGTAAAGAGATAATTCTTGATGAAACATTTGTGAACTTGCAATGCCAACTGTTCTTATTTTTACTGTTTCATTTAAAAAATCTGTTCTTTCTTGTATTATTGGTTTAACACTGATTTCAATAATATCATTAGCTCTTTTAATTTTAAAAATCAATTCTTCTTCTAGACCAGTCACTATAATTGATCTAACTTCATCAAAATCTTTAATTTCCTTATTATTGATAGCAATTATTTCATCTCCTTGTTTTATTCCAGCGACACTTGCGGGGCTTTCTTTTATTACTTCATCAACTATTGGTAATATTTTATTTGAACCATTTATTTTGAATAAAAAAGTAAAAATTATAATTGCTAATATAAAATTAGCTATCGGACCAGCTCCAACTATAGCCATTCTCTGATAAACATTTTTTGAGATAAAAGAAATTTTTTTATCCTCATCAGACATGTTTTTTATTAATTCATAATCCGGAGTAGATGCGCCATTTCTATCTCCATACATTTTTACATAGCCACCAAATGGCAGTAAGCAAAATTTCCACTCAGTATTTTTTTTATCATAAAAACTAAAAAGTTTTTTACCAAAACCAATTGAAAATTCGGTTACTTTTACATTGCAAATTCTTGCCACTATGAAATGTCCATATTCATGAATAAAGACAATTAATGAGATAATTAATACAAAGGAAAAAAAGTTGTGAATAATTATATTTACTAGTTCCATTTTATTTTATTTTATTTGCAATGTTTCTTGCATGATTGTCATAATAGATAATTTCCTCGATTGAAGAGGGTTTTTTAAAGGGAATTTTTTCTAAAGTTTTGGCAACAATTTTAGTGATCTTGTCAAAAGTAATTTGATTAGACAAAAACTTTGCAACCGCGACTTCGTTGGCTGAATTAAGTATAACCATAGAATTACCACCTTTATTTAAAGCCTCACGACATAATTTTATAGCTAAAAATTTTTTTTCATCAACCTCATAAAATTCAAGTTTTTGTAATTTTGCAAGATCAAGTTTTTTATGAGCAATTTTCATTCTATTTGGATAATTTAGCGCATATGAAATTGGAACTTTCATATCTGGAAGACTCATCATTGCAAGGCTGGCCCCATCTTTATAATTAACAATTCCATGAATTATTGATTGAGGGTGGATAATAATTTTGATTTGTTCCTTGTTAACTGGAAAAATGTGATAGGCTTCAATCATTTCTAAACCCTTGTTCATCATGGTTGCAGAGTCAATAGATATTTTTGCTCCCATTTTCCAATTTGGATGTTTTAAGGCTTCATTAACTGATATTTTACTAAATAATTTTTTTGAATTGAAAAATGGCCCACCAGATGCAGTTAGAGTAATATCTTCAATTAAGGATAGATTATCATTTTCAAATATTTGAAAAATAGCATTATGCTCTGAATCAATTGGAATAATTGAAACATTATTTTTTTTAGCTATGGCTGTTAAAAAATCTCCAGCACACACCAAGGATTCTTTATTTGCGAGGGCAATATTTGATCCAGCATTAATTGCATTTATTGTGGGAATCATGCCAATAGAACCAACTATTGCCGATATAAATAAATCACATTTTATTTTTGCTACTTCTTGAACCGCTTTTTTACCCGATAATATTTGGCAGTTTTTTAGATTTTTTAATTGCTCTTTTAATAACAAATAACTTTGCTCTTCTTCAATGACAACATATTTTGGTTTAAGTATTTCTGCTTGTTTGGCTAATAATTTATAATTGCTTTTAGCAACTAAAGAAATAATTGAAAAATCGTTTAAGTTGTTTTTTATTATTTCAATTGAACTTTTTCCAATTGATCCTGTTGATCCAAAAATAGATATTGTTTTCATTTTTTTTTCTTATCAAAATCAACATTATTTTTGTTCTTGTATTTTAAAGATTCTTTGTTGATTAAGTCTTCCAATAATATGGCTTTTTTTTCATTGTCATCGTGTAAAAAAATTATTTCTGGAACAACTCTAAATACAACTTTTTTTGCTAATTCATATCTAATATTTGATACCAAGCCATTTAATTTTTTAATAATTTTTGGGTTATTTTTTTCATCACCAAAAATATTTAGATATACCAGTGCTTTTTTAATGTCGGGACTAGTATCAACTCTTAATATTGTTATATAACTGTTCATTATAGTCATTAAATCGTCACGAATAAATATTTCACAAAGTGCTCTTTTAATAGTTTCGCCAACTTGTAATTGTCTTTGTGTTTTTTGCATTTTAGTATTTTTTATATTGGTGAATCCCTTTCATTACTATATTAAATGTAGATATTTTAATAGAATTGGGATTTAAAATATTTGTATTTCTAACGTTAGCTGTTAGTAATTTCCTTTCATTTTCATTGTAAGATTGATACTGGAAATCAGTAGAATTGTAAGGATGATCTTGAAAATACATTTCAGTATTTAGTTTACCAAATTTAGAATGATAAACATTCATGTTAATATGAGGAGCTCTTCCTGGGTTAGAGCCAGGCATTATAGTAATAAAATGATAATTTCCTAAATTGTCAGTAATTGTTCTTCCTGACATGTTGAAAAATTTGTCAATATATTCGCTGTTTGGTTCAAGTAGCGTATGATATTTTCCTGCTGAATTAGTTTGCCATATTTCTATTACCGCTCCTGAAATAGGAACATTAAATGAGTCAGTAATGGTTCCTTGAATAAAAATTACTTCACCAAAAGCTCTGTAGAATGATCCTGTTTTTTTAATTAGATTATTTGTTGTTGCGAAGTTTTCTGGCATTGATAAATCTGCATTAAAAAAACGTGATGGTGTAGGACTTTTTGGGGTAAATATTGAAAGAGTTTCGTCGCTATATCTATTTGTTAGAGAGTTTTTAGTATTTACTGAATATTCTGTAATTTCTTTCTGTTCATTAACTTCATTGCTATAGTGCTCTCTATCCAAAGATCCAGTTAGATCTTCTTGAGCGTATGAAATAGTTTTGGTAAAGTTTTTTATTAAAAAAAAATAAAAAATTAATTTACTAAATTTTAGAAGATTTAAATTTAAAATTTTAGTTTTTGACATTGTTTTTGATTTATATGTTCAAACTCTCTAAACGTTATGAAAATTATTATGAATTTTAATTTGGTATAATACTATTGATTTTATTTATTAAACTTTTGGCAAAGTAACGCCAGTCTGTTTCATATATTTTCCGTCGCGCATTTTATAAGAAGTTTCACAGGGCAAATCTCCTCTAAAAAACAAAAATTGACAAGCCCCTTCGAAAGCATATATTTTTGCAGGTAATGGAGTAGTGTTAGAAAATTCTAAAGTAACATGACCTTCCCAACCAGGTTCTAATGGTGTTACATTGACAATTATACCGCATCTAGCGTAAGTAGATTTGCCAACGCAAATAACCAAAATATCATCAGGAATTCGAAAATATTCAACAGTCCTTGCCAATGCGAAACTATTGGGCGGAATAATACAAATATCGGTGGTGCGATCAACAAAACTACTATCAGAAAAGTTTTTTGGATCAACTACGGCAGAATCAATATTGGTAAAAATTTTAAATTCATTTGATACTCTAGCATCATATCCATATGATGAATTTCCGTATGAAATGATTTTTTCTCCGGCTTGATCGTGTTTAATTTGTTTTTCTACAAACGGTTCAATCATGCCATTTTTTTTAACAAGCTCGGCTATTGATTTATCAGAAAGAATAGTCATTAAGAAATAATTGAATTAAAATAATTTATATTTATGTACTCAAGACATTTAATAATAGTTCACAAATTAAATGCTATATTTAACTTCAGCAGTTTCGGTATAACTTATAAAAAACATTGTCATTGATTTAAGCGTTGCTTAAATATATTTTATTAAAGTTTAATTTAAAGGTAGAACCTGCTATAAAAGTTATACCATTTTAACTTGAAAATAAATTGATTTTAATTTAAAAAAATTATTTTCAAGTTTAAATATTATAACACCATTTTCTATATTTAAATCAAATTTAACAAAATACTCCTTCCAATATTATCATAGCGGTAACACTGTTTTATTATCTTTAAAATTGAAGTTGTAAATTTTAACTTCTAAATTTTTAATGAAAAATTTTATAAGGCTTTGGTATAAAAAAATAATAACTTAAGCAATGCACGATATTTTATACTTAAAAGATATATTAATTCTATTAATAGCATCATTTTTTGTAATAGTAGTATTTCAACAACTTAAATTAAGCCCAGCCCTTGGATATCTGGTTTCAGGAACAGCTATTGGTCCATTTGGTTTTGGTGTTATCGAAAGTATCGAAACAACGAAATCGGTAGCTGAACTTGGTATAGTTTTTTTACTTTTT
The DNA here is from genome assembly GCA_945861125.1 of Rickettsia typhi. Classification (GTDB taxonomy): domain Bacteria; phylum Pseudomonadota; class Alphaproteobacteria; order Rickettsiales; family UBA1997; genus CAILUF01. The sequence goes on from CAMASZ010000026.1 coordinate 9,406, forward strand.
GCTATTGGTTTAGAGTTAACTTTTTCAAAACTTACAACTATTAAAAAATATGTTTTAGGTTTTGGAAGTTTGCAAATAATAATTACCTCAGCATTAATTACATTTATTTGTAAATTTATTTTTAATCTTTCTTCGGAAGCCTCATTAATAATTGGTACTGCTTTAGCCATGTCTTCAACCGCTATTGTTATGCAAGTTATAGCAGAGCACGGTGAACAATCTACAAGGGTGGGTAGACTATCGTTTTCAGTATTATTGATGCAAGATTTAGTAGTGATTCCAATTCTAGTTTTAATACCATTGTTAGCCAATAATGATTTAAAAATTGGGAGCGCCCTTAGCGAGTCTATTATTAATGCAATAATTGCTTTGGTAATAATTTTTGTAATTGGCAGATTGTTACTAAAACCTTTGTATAGATTGATTGGAGAGGCAAAAAATAACGCATTATTTTTAAGTTTAACTTTGGTTGTAATTCTAGGATCGGCTTTTCTAACTAATAAGATGGGGCTTTCTTTTGCACTAGGAGCTTTTATAGCTGGACTAATGGTTGCAGAAACTGAGTATAAATATCGAGTTGAAGAAGAAATATTATCGCTAAAATCCTTATTAATGGGTTTATTTTTTATGAATATTGGTATGTCCTTTGATTTTGAAGTGATGTTAAAAAGCTTACCCTACATAATTATTGCATCTATTGGATTAATAATAATTAAAGCTTTAATAATAATAATTTTGTGCAGAATTTTTCGTTTTCCATTTGCTCCTGCGGTGCATACTGGATTATTGTTATCCCAAGGTGGTGAGTTTGCTTTTGTTGTTTTTTTAATTGCAGTAAAACAAAAATTTATTGATGTTGATTTATCACAATTTTTAATGACCACAATTACTTTTACTATGGCAATTACTCCTCTTTTAGCTTCGTTTGGTAGAATGGTTAAATCTCACTTGTATACTCAAGAGATTTTACGAGATAATAAAATTAAAATGG
>CAMASZ010000027.1 GCA_945861125.1 Rickettsia typhi
CAATAAAAAATTATCATCAAACTCTACAAATAAAAAAGGCCTAAAAAAATCAAAATACTCAAAAAGAGTTCAAGAGGAAATTAATAAAAAAGAAAAAGAAAAAATTCAAAGAGAGATAGAAAGAAAAGAAAAATCTATATCAAATAAAATAAAAGAGTTAAGAAGAAAATACTTGTTCGAATCAGATAATTCAAGCACTAGTCAATTAGATTATAATGAAGATTCTGATAGCTATTCTGAGAAATTAATTCCCAGAAAAAAAGATTTAAATCCTTATAAACTAGAAGAACTTCCTGCATATCCAATACTTCAAAGATATCGTTCTAATGAGAATTATCATATCCCATTTGAAATGACTCCAAAAGAAAAAATTGATATAATGTTTAATGCTATATCAATTGGAAGTGTTTCATTTTTTAATGATGCCTACAAAAATGTTAATAATCCTAATATTTATAATGACAATGGTGAATCAATTTTAACTTACTCAATTCTTCTTAAGAAATATCCTGTAGTTGCATCTGTTTTATCAAAAGGGGCTGATCCTAATTTGCCAAATTCTTTAGGATATACTCCTCTACAGATTGCAATTGAATTGCAAGATTTTAAAGCCTTTGAACTATTAATTAATAATAATGTTGATATTAACTACACCGACGCTTTCGGAAGGAATTATTTAATGCATATAGCTAGAATTGGTTTTTTACCAGCTCTTGATATGCTTGTTAAAAAAGGCGCTAACGTTAATCATACTGATAATGATGGATTTACCCCTTTGTCTGTTGCTTATCGATTTAAAAATGAAATGGTTGTTCAATATCTTTTGAAAAACGGAGCAAAAACTTGGACAGAAAAAGAATTTAACTATGAAAAAAAATCATTAATAGAAGAGTTAAAAAATAGATGGAAATAGTAGTTAAAAATCTCTTAATGTAACGTAGCAAAACTAGTAAAGCTTTCGGTTGTGTTAGTAGGATTTAGCAATATTTTGCTATTAATTTAACTTAAAAATAAAAAGCAGTATAAATTTTTAAATAGAAACAATTAAAAAAATAAATATATAAAATTATTAAATTCTTATAGTTAAATTGTTTTTACCATAATAATTTATTTATACTCAAATTTTACTTAAAATTTATAATATTTTCTGCAGTATTGAAACATTTTTAGTTTATTTCTTTGTAGCTACTTATACAATCAAAGTATTAAGTGGTATTCAACATTAAGAAACCTTTATTACTTAAAATTAATTATCTAAGAAATGATAATATCTAAAACAATATTTAGATTTACTTCAAACAAGTTTTGTAAAGATTTAGCCTTATTAGCCTTATTTCTAATAGCTTTAATTCTAACGATTTCTCTTGCTAAATCTATAAAGGCTCAAATTGTAGATTTTAATAGTAATCAAGATGCCGGAGGTGTCACAAATTTGATGTCTGCCGTTAATAATAATGATGAAGAGGGTGTAAAGTTTTACATTAGAGGTGGATCATCGATAGTAAATAAGAAAAATTCAGGAGGAGCTTCAGCTCTTCACGTTGCTACTCGTAATGGCTATTTCAATATAGTTAAAATTTTAGTTGAAAATGGAGCTAATGTTAATGAAGAAGATAATGAGGGTTGGACTCCAGCTATGAGATCCGCATTACTTGGTGATCACAACACTATGGAATATCTTATCAAAAATAATGCTGATTTGTCAAAATCAAATAACTTTAACGAAACGGTGATAATTCATTCTAGCGCTTCTGATTGTATTAAATGTTTAGAAATAATTTTTGCTGATAAATCACTGCATGAAAAAATGAATTATATGTTTTTAAAAGACCAATTAGAAGAATCCTATGAAATTTCTCGAGCTCATGATAATAAACAAATTCAAAATCTAATCATATCTTATCAAAACGAGATCGCAAATATCAAACAAATTAAAGAATCAAGCTTGGAAAATGCTTTGGATCATAAAAATGAAGTTGAATCTTTCAGTAATGATAACAAAGATCAACCTAGTAAAGGTAATTTAAGTAATAGCTCTGGTTCTAAGAAAAGTAAATTTAAACTAAAAAATTTTGATCAAGCCCAAGAATTAACTAATCAAAATTTACAAGAATCTTCTTTGAATAAATCTGGCAATGAAAAAGAAAATAAAAAATCCAAGTTCATCGTTAAAGATTTACAAAAAGACAAACTAATTGATAAAAAAGAAGGCGATAAAAAATCAAAATATAAATTACAGTCTCCTAATTTGACTTCTAATAAAACTAATCAAGAAAACAACAATGATCAAAAGCCAAATAATAGTCAAAATGAAATCAAAAAATTCAAGTATAAATTAATTAATAAAGACCAAGAAAAAGTTTCTGATTCTGAAATAAACAGCAACCAAGATAATGTCAATAAAAATGAATCCAGTGATAAAGCAGATAAAGTAGATTCTAATCAAAATGAAGGTAAAAAAATAATTTATAATTTAAATTATAAGCAAGTTCAAATAAGTTCCGACCAGCCAAGTGAAAATAATAAACAAAAAAACAATCAACCAACAAAAGAACAAAAACTCAGCCCAGATAAATCAATTAAAAAAGATATTTCTGTTATTAAAAAAGATAATGTTGATTATAAAAAAGAAGAAATTAACAAGAATTCCTTATTAAAAAGCATGATTATTGAAAATCCAAATTATATATCTGATTTGATGGGTAGCTGAAAAAGCCTTTGATATTATCTTTGATTCTTTAATTTTAATTTTTAATAAAAATATTTAGAAACATCAAAACAACCATAGATAATATGTTGTTAAGCAGAAAATTTATTTTAGTACTAATCTATCTACTTTTTTCCTCTAATCTTGCGAAAGCTGATGTTATAAGTGATATTGCAAAAAAATATAAACTAAACCCAAAATCAAATTCAGAAGATCTTTGCAAGTTGATGTCTGAATTACAAAAAAATGCTGAAACCTTATATGCCCCATCGATTATTGATAGTAACTTAGTGCCATTCTATGATAAGTCTAACATGCCATCTAGTGCTTTTGATACGATAAGCGTTCAAGATGATTCTGGTCAAGAGATAGCTAATTTCTTTATAGTTTTTGATACAAAATTTACTAATCCACTGGGGATTTTAGACATACATAGAAAAAATTTTCAACATGGATACATTTTTTCAACAAAAGATTTAAAGAATAAATACAAGTACTCGTCTGTGTTGCCAAAAAAATACAGTTTCTTACTTGAATTTGACAAATGCCAGATAAAACAACTAATTATCAATCAATAAGCTTAATATTTTATGACAGACAAAAATTTTTTCCCTGTTCCAGTTGATTCAAATTGGAGTTATACTAGTGGATTTGGACCAAGAAATAAACCTACAGCTGGAGCTTCAACTTACCACAAAGGCATTGATATTAAAGTTCCTGTCGGAACTCCAATTATTGCTGTAAAATCTGGTAAAATTGAATATGCTGGCTGGCAAAATGCAAATGATACAAAAATTGGTTATGGTCAATATATAAAAGTTAAAAATGATGATGGAACGGTTAGCTATTACGCACATCTTAGTGAAATTGATATCAAGGATGGAAGAATAGAAGCTGGCCAACAATTAGGAAAGTCTGGAAATACTGGTGCTAGTAGTGGTCCTCATTTACACTATGGCGAAAAAGAAGATGGAAAATGGATTAATCCCAAAGAGTCGCTTGATAGCATATTAAAAAATTCCCCATCGATCAATTTTGATCCAAATAGTCAAGGCGGATCCATTGAAAACACCTACACCGACATTGCCTTACAATCCATCTCAGACGATCTTTATTCTATCCACGAAAAACTCTTTTCCACCGAAAATCTTGCATATGCGGTAGCGCAATTAGCGATGGGTGCAAATGTTAATGACGTAGCAAAATCTGTGCTTGTTAATACTATTGCTACTTCTGCCGTTGATGCCTCACTTAAGGCAATGTTGCTCAGGGAAGAATTTGCTGATAAAAGTTTAAATGGTCTGAATAAAAGTTATGATGACTATATGGAAAAAAATCCAGAGTTTTCATCACTAAAGGCTGGTTTTACTATTTTTATTACTACAGCAGTTTTAACTGGTGATTATAGAGAAGCCGCAAAGAATGCTTCAATTCAGGCACTTGCAAATTATGTTTCAAGAAATGCTGTCGAAGAGCTTGCTAAAAATGCTAGTTCTCAAGCTGCTGCAGATTCTGTTGGTAAATATGCAGGACCAATCGCTACCGCCGTCACAATTATTATAAACGGTATTGCGAATGGTGCATCAGCACAAGAGATAGCGATTCAAACTGCTATTGCTATTAGTTCTACAATGATCGGCGCGGCAGTTAGTGGCGTGGTTATGGGTACTAAAATTGGTGCAGCAATTGGATCTATAATTCCTGGTCTTGGAACTATCATTGGTGCTATAGTTGGTAGTTTTGTTGGTTATGCTTTGAGTAAATTATTTGGTCTTATTCCACCACCACCTCCTCCTCCATTATTTATAATTGAAGCAAAAGAAGATGGTTCGGGCAACATTATCTATTCACTTCATGAAGGTTATAGTATAATTCTAAAAGCAATTGCCAATGATGATGCAGTTGGATCAAAAGGTAACGAAACGTTGGCTGGAGGCTCTGGCAATAATAACCTATATGGTCTTGGAGGAAATGACTATCTTCAAGGAAGAGAGGGAAATGATAATCTTTTTGCTGGCGATGGTAATGATGAGGTAAATGCTGGCGAAGGCGATGATTTTGTTGATGGCGATGATGGCAATGATTTTATTCAAGGTGGAGCCGGTAATGACATAATTGCTGGTGGTAATGGCGATGACAGAATTTATGGTGATTTAAAGGATAGTCAAGAATCTCAATTTATAACAGCAGGAGACGATAAAATTGATGCTGGCTCTGGCAATGATTATGTTGAAGTTGGTGGTGGAGATGATGTAGTAACAGGAGGTGCTGGAAATGATCAAATTCTGGGTGGAGATGGTAAAGATACAATTGATGGCAGTTTCGGTGATGATGTGATTAATGGTGATGCTGGTGACGATGTTTTGAGTGGTGGCCAAGATGGTGTTTTGATCCATCCAGATAAAGTTATTCAGTATAAACAAGATTTTGCTCAGCTAGAGCCTAAAATTTCAGAAATTCAAGCAACATATAATGTTGCACTTATAGATTTAAATAATTATGTGGCGAGTTTAAATAAATTTTTAGAAATAATTTCCCCAGTTTATAACTATTATTATGGTAACAATCCTAATTCAGATGTATTGCGTCAAGCTAAACAATCTGTAATTGATTCTGATTTTTGGAGATTAAAAGCTATTCTTGGGGGGCCTGATTCTGATGTTGAACGAGAGTATGATTATTATAAAAAAGGACTAGAAATATTTGATACAGCACGTTCACGTTTAGAAGAATATTCTAATGAATTAAAACTATTTTTTGAATTATCTGATGAAGAACTTAAAGCTAAACAAGATTTAATCAATTCTAGTAAATATGATCTAGATCGATTTGAAGTTATAAAAACATTCCTTAATAATAATGAAATTGGCCGAGATGGTTTTTCAGAAAATTTAGCTAAAATTATTCAGTATAAACAAGATTTTATAGGATTAGAGCATCAAATTTCAGAAACTCAAGCAAAATATGAAGCAGCACTTGCAGATTTAAATAACTATACAGAAAAACATTTATATAGTTACGGAAAAAAACAAAAATTGTTTATTGGGTCAAATGAAATTCGTAATGCTAAGCAAGCTGTAGTTGATTCTAATAAAGCTATTTTAGATCAACTTGAAACTATAAAAGCATTTCTTGAAACAAGTGGCAATGATGCTATTTCTGGTGGAGATGGCAATGATAAAATCTTTGGATTCTCTGGGAACGACATTTTAAATGGCGATGCCGGAGATGATATAATTGTTGGTGGTTATGGTTCAGATATTATTGATGGTGGAACTGGAAACGATACTATAATTGCTGATGATGATGAACAATCCTATTTTGATGCTTTATCTGGAACTGATTTACTTCCAAGTGAATTAAACTCTTTGTTTGTTAATGATAATGATGTTATTGACGCTGGCGACGGCGATGATTTTGTTTCATTGATTGAGGGTGATGATTCAGTAAATCTTGGTTCGGGTAATGATATTTTACAAAATCAATACGCCGATGCCATAATTCATGGCGGTTCTGGTGATGATGAGATTTCTTCAATTGCCGGCAATAACATTGTTTTTGGTGAAGAAGGAAATGACAAAATAGCTCTTGGCTTTGGCGATGATATAGTTGATGGCGGTTTGGGTGATGATAAGATTGATGTAGGAGATGGTGTCAACAAAGTAGATGGAGGTGCTGGAGATGATTTGATCTTAAGTGGAATTAATAATGATGAAATAACTGGCGGTGATGGAAACGATATTATTCAAGATCAAGGTGGAAATAATATTTTGGATGGTGGCGCTGGTGATGATTATGTTATTGCAGATGAGGGTGATGATATTATTTCAACTGGTGAAGGCAATAATGATAGTGTTTTTGCTGGCGGTGGCAATGATATAATAATTAGCCAAGCAACCAATGCTAATTTGGTTGGAGCTATTGGAAATGATATTTATAAAATTGAAAAATTAACTGGAAATATTGTTATTGAAGATAGTGGCAATGCTTCTGATATAGATACCATAGAATTTTCATACAAAAAATTAGCTAATTTAAAATTGAGTAAAAATGGTGATGATTTAGTTATTCGATTTACTGATAGCTCATCTAGCGTTACAATCAAAAATAATTTTGCTATAGCTAATAATTTAGAGGGTAAAAATTCAAAAATTGAATTACTAAAATTTGGTGAAGTGTTGATAAATATTGGTTCAGTGATTTTTGGAACCACTGGCAATGATACAATCAATGGCACAATAAACGATGACTTAATTATTGGCGATCTGGGCAAAGATATTATATTTGGTGGATCGGGAAATGATGTAATTGATGGTAGTGAAGGTGATGATCTTATTTATGGTGAAGATGGCGATGATATCATGAAAGGCTCGGAAGAAAATGATATAATTTATGGTGGAAATGGTAGTGATAGACTAATTGGCAATGAAGGAAATGATATTCTTGAAGGTGGCGCTGGAAATGATATTTTTGTTATTACCAAACCTAGCGATGAAGATGTGATTACTGATTTTACTGTTGGTAGTGATAAATTAGATTTAACTGGTTATAGCCAATTTTCTTCACTAAAAACCTTGCAATATTTTAGTAATGGCATCACGCAAAATGGATTAGATACTATAGTTGACTTGGATGGCAGTACCAAGGTTACTTTACAGAATCAAACAATAGCTGCGGTTAATCAAAATCAAAATTTCATTTTTGATATTAAAGCCAGCGCCAAGGCAACCGATGGTAATGATATTTTGTCCGGAACTTCTGGTAATGACACCATTACTGATGGAAAAGGGTCAGATATTATGACTGGTGGCTCTGGAAATGATATATTTTCTATCACTAAAAATGCTGGCGATATTGACACCATAACGGACTTTAACCCATATGATGTTATTACTATCACTACATACTACACCAGAAGAGCTTGGTTTTTTAGTTGGGAAGAAAAAACGGAAGAAAAAATATCATCTTTTGATAGAATTGATTTAAGAAATTTTGATAATTATGTAGATATTTTGCAGCTAGATATCAGCCAAAAAAATTCCGATACCGTAATTTCTCTTGATGATGGACAAAAAATATTATTAGAAAATGTTCGGGCGGATAATTTATTTGCTAAAAATTTTCAATTTGCAGTTTTTGAAGGAATGCCACAAATCCAGCGTTATTCAGGAACAGTCGCTTATAATTTTGCTTTAGATAATGTTGTAGAAGTAAAACAAGCAGTACAAGAAAACTATGATAATGGTTTTATATGTTTAACTAATTACAAAAAAAGTTATGATTCATCTTACAAAAAAAGCTATGATTCATCAAATTTTTGGAACAGCAAAAATATCTGGAATGAAGGTGCTAGTCGCTCTCAAACAAACAATGAAGAATATGTAAAAGTAGGAGGAAAATGGGATAGTCATGATGAATTAAGAAGATATACTACTTTTAATGGCGATGGTGGTAATGACAGAATGTATGGTGCGTGGTGGAATGAAACAATCAATGCTGGTTCTGGCAATGATGAGGTTTATGCTGGTTCTGGTAATGATTATGTTAATGGTGGAACTGGTAATGATTATGTTGATGGTGGAACTGGTGATGATAGGATTCATGGAGATGACGGTAATGATGCATTATATGGTGGCGATGGTAATGATTATTTAATTGGATTGAATGGTAATGATTATCTAAATGGCGGAGCAGGCAATGATACTCTTCGAGGTTGGGATGATAGTGATATGTTGTTTGATTTCGAGGGAAATAATTTTTTTGATGGTGGTTGGGATGATGATTATATAACTGCGGGCGCTGGTGATGATGAAATACATGGTGGCGATGGAAATGATTATATAATAGCAGGTGCCGGTAATGATAAAATTGATGGAGGGGAAGGTGGTGGTAGTCGTCTGGATAGGGATCAAGACTATATAGAGGCTGGAAGTGGAAATGATATTGTTAATGATAATTATGGCGATAATTTTGTTTATCTTGAAGATGGTGATGATAGAGCAATTCTTGGAGTTGGCAACGATTATATTGATGGTGGCGCTGGTAATGATTATATTGAAGGTGGAGCTGGAAATGATGTTATCTATGATAGCAGTGGTAATAATTGGCTTCATGGTGGAGCTGGAGCTGATAATATTCAAGGCGGAGTTGATGCTGATATTATTTATGGTGGCTCTGGTGAAGATTTAATTTATGGTAATGGCGGTTCAGATCTTATGTATGGCGGTACTAATGATGATAAAATATATGGTGGAAATGATGATGATGTCATTTATGGCATGTCCGGAAATGATCAACTATTTGGTGGTGAAGGCAATGATATGATTTTTGCTAATATAGATTTTAAATATGGTAATAAATTAAATTTCTTACAAACCGCTTTTACAAATGATAAAGGATGGTATAATGATAGATATCCAAGACAATTAGCTGATGTTAATGGTGATGGTAAAGCCGATATTGTTGGCTTTGCTGATTATGGTGTTATTGTGGGAATATCAAAAGGTAATGGTGATTTTAAAAGTCCATATACGGCTTCTAGTAGGTTTTCAAAAAATGGTGGTGGATGGACTTATCAAGATAGAGATACTCGTCTACTTGGCGATGTTAATGGTGATGGTAGAGCTGATATTGTTGGCTTCGGCAGTGATGGCGTTTATGTTAGCTTAGCAAAAAGTGATGGCACATTTGCCAATGAGGTAAAAGTTATGTCAGGATATTATTCATCCAACTGTGGATGGACTCAAAACAGATATCCAAGACAATTAGCTGATGTTAATGGTGATGGTAAAGCCGATATTGTTGGTTTTACTTATAATGGTGTTGAAGTAGCAATATCAAACGGTGATGGTACTTTTGGAAATGTCTATAAAGCTTCTAGTAGGTTTTCAGAAACTGGTGGTGGATGGATTAACCAAGATAGAGATACTCGTCTACTTGGCGATGTTAATGGTGATGGTAGAGCTGATATTGTTGGCTTCGGCAGTGATGGCGTTTATGTTAGCTTAGCAAAAAGTGATGGCACATTTGCTAATGAGATAAAAGTTATCTCAGGATACGGATCTTATGCAGGATGGACATCTCAAAATACTACTAATCGTCAATTGGCTGATATTAATGGCGATGGTAAGGTTGATATTGTTGGCATTAATGGCTCAGATATTATCGCCTCTATTTCGCTTGGAGATGGAAAATTTCTTGCCCCAATTTCTTTAACCAAAGAAATTACTGGCACCAACAATTTTAATTACTATCCACGAGAATTAGCCGATATTAATGGCGATGGCAAGGCTGATATTATTAGCTTTGATCAAAGCTTAATTATTACTTGTTTAAATAATAATGGATTAGATAGTTTTAGTGAAAATTTTAATTTTTTAGATGGCAAAAAATTATCCTCTAATAACTTTGGATCTGAAAATAGTTATAAAAAATTCATGCTTGATACTAACAAAGATGGTAAAGAAGATATGGTATATGTTTATTCTGGTTCAGACGGGGCTTATACCTATACAGCTCTTTCCAATGGTGATGGCACTTTTGCAAATCTAGTTGGTGGACAAAAATTTTCTGGTAATTTTGGTGGCGTAGATTCTTATCAAAAGATAATTTCTGATGTAAATGGCG
>CAMASZ010000028.1 GCA_945861125.1 Rickettsia typhi
TTATAATAAAATGAAAAAAATTAAAGTAGCAATAGCTGGATTAGGAACTGTTGGTAAAGGGGTTTATGATATTCTAAAAAAAGATAAAAAGATATTATCAGAAAGATCGGGTTATGAATTTGAGGTTACCGCAGTTTCTGCTCGAAGTAAAAAAGATTTTATTGATCCAAAAATAAAATTTTATGAAAATCCTCTTGATATGGTTAATGATGCAGATGTTGATATTATCGTTGAGTTAATGGGTGGATATGAGGTTGCCAGAAAATTGTTAGAAAACACATTAAAAAATAATAAAAAATTTGTAACGGCGAATAAAGCTCTTCTTGCTGAGTATGGTTTTGAGATAGCTAAAATTGTTGAAAAATATAATGGAGTCATTGGTTATGAAGCTTCAACCGCAGGAGCTAATCCAATAATTAAATCTTTTAAAGAAGGTTTTGTCGCTAATGAAATTAATGAAATCTACGCTATTTTAAACGGAACATGTAATTTCATTTTAACAAAAATGAAAAATGAAAACCAAAGCTATGAGCAAGCTTTGAATGATGCCAAAAAAATGGGTTATGCTGAAGCTGATCCCACCTTTGATGTTGAGGGAATTGATACCGCTCATAAAATTGTTATTCTTTCTGCTATTGCCAATTCTTCAAAGCCAGATTACAAAAACACTTATATTCAGGGTATTTCTGATATTGGTATAAATGATATAAATTTAGCAAGTCAACTAGGTTACAAAATAAAACTTTTAGCAATTTATAAAAATTTTGATAGTAAAAAAATTCAACAATCTGTTTATCCGGCTTTAATAAAATCATCTGAAAAAATTGCTCAAATTGATGGCTCTTATAATGCAATATTATCTAAGGGCTCAAATTTTGAATGGAATATGATGATTGGAAGGGGTGCTGGTGGTTTAACGACTGGCTCTGCTGTAGTTGCTGATATAGTTGATGTGGCTAAAGAAAGAAATAATACTTTTTTGTTTAATATTGAATCATCTAATTTTAAAGATATAAGAATAATTAATATAAATGAAAGAGTTGGTAAGTACTTTATAATTATTAATTTTGCAAAAAGTCTTGTTAAAAATTCTTCAGAAATATTTGAATTTTTTCCAAAAACCTTAAGAATTACTCAAGCAACATTTAATGATAGTGACCAAAATAATATTCAATGTGCAATAATTACTGAAAATTATGAAGAATCAAAAATTCTTGGTATAATTCAAGAAATTAATTCCAACTTTGCCTCAAGTTCTAAATTTATTAGAATTGAAGAAATAAATTTTTAAATCATGTCAGATTTTATTTTAGAATTATACAGTGAAGAAATTCCTGCCAAAATGCAAAAAATTGCAACAGAAAATTTCTTGAAAATTGCTCACGAAATATTGCTGAAAAATCATTTAAAAATCGATAAATCTCAGATTTCTTCTTATATTACGCCAAATAGATTAATTTTAAAATTAAGCAATATTTCAGAATTTCAAATAGTTCTTGCAACAAAAAAGCAGGGTCCAAAAATTGATGCTGATATCTCTGCTATCAAAGGTTTTATGAAGTCAATAAATATTGATTCAATTGATCAACTAAAAAAAATAAACAGTTATTATATTTTTGAAAAATCACAACAAGAAATAAATTCCATTAAAATTATTCAAGAATCATTAAATTTAATCATTAATAAAATGGTTAATTATTGGCCAAAGCTAATGAAATGGGATGTTGAAAATTATTCAATACAACCAAAATGGATTAGGCCAATAAGAAATTTATTAGCAATATTTGATAATAAAATTGTTGAGTTTGAATTTGCCGGATTAAAATCTTCTAATATAACTCTCGATAGATATGGTAATGATATCTTAATTAATAATGCTTTAGATTATGAAGATATAATGCTTAAGAATTTTGTTATTATAAATCATAATCAAAGAAAAGAAAAAATTATTAACGAAATAAATGCAATTAAAAATAAATATAATTTAGAATTATATTCAGAGGTTAATAAATCTAGTTTAATTGATGAAGTAGTCGGATTATCTGACTATCCAATTGTTTTAATGGGTAATATTGAAAGAAAATTTTTAAATCTTCCCGAAGAGGCTCTTATACTTACTTTAGAAAATAATCAAAAATATTTTTGCTGTAAAAATCAAGACAATACAATATCCAGTAAATTTATTTTTGTTATTAATTCTCTAGTTAATGATAAAAATATACCACGAGTTATTGACGATAATGAAAAAGTTGTTAGAGCTAGATTATCTGATCTAGAATTTTTTATTAATGAAGATCTTAAAAAACCTCTTGAATCCTATCTAATTAAGCTTCAAAAAATTATTTTTCATCAAGAATTAGGAACTGTTTTTGACAAGTGTCAAAGAATGAAAAATTTATCAAAATTTGTATCAATATTTGTGCCTCATTCTGATTTATCTTTAATTGAAAGAGTAGTTGAATTATCAAAAGCAGATTTGGTAACAAAAGCAGTTGCAGAAATTCCAGAATTACAAGGAAAAATAGGTAGCTATTATGCAACTAAACAAAAAGAAAACGATAAAGTTGCAATTGCAATATATGAACAATATATGCCTATCGGTGCCAATCAAGAATTGCCAAAAACATCTCTTGGTATGACAATTGCAATTACTGATAAAATTGATTCTATTGTTGGATTTTTTTTAATAAATGAAAAACCAACCAGCTCAAAAGATCCTTACGCATTAAGAAGAGCTGTAATTGGAATTATCAAAATTATATTCAATTATAATATCGCAATACCAATTAAAATTTTAATTGAAAAATCATTAAGTAATTATCCAAATAAAATACTTAAAAAGTTTTTACAAAATGATAAAAATAATTTTTATATTAATAAAAAACTATTAGTTGAAGAAATATTAAAATTTTTTATTGAAAGATTAAAAATTTATCTAAAAGAACAAGAAAATATTAATAGCGAGATAGTAAATGTTATAATTGATAATTACTTATCAAACACTGATTTGAATAAAGCAGTAGACATATTATATCTAGCAAAAAAAATAAAATTTTTAAATGAATTTTTAATTAATCCTAAAAATAAAAAAATAATAGAACTTTATAAAAGATCAGCAAATATTTTATTTATAGAAGAAAAAAAAGATCAAAAAAAATATATCGGAAAACCTTCAATTTTTAGCTTAAAAGAAAAGCATGAAAAAATTTTATATAGAAGAATAAAAAAGATTTCTTCTTCATTCCGTAAACTGGTTTTGAAGGGAGAATTTGAATCTGCTCTAAAAATGCTTGATATAATTGAGATTCCATTAGCAAACTTTTTTGATAATGTAATTGTTAATGATCAAGATGGCAATATCAGGGAAAATAGGTTATTAATTTTATCAATGATAAGAAATATTTTTGAAGATATTGGAGATTTATCAAAAATTGAATTAAATTAATTATGGATCAAAATATTTTATTTATTGGCTGCGGTAAGCTTGGATCAATAATTTTAAATAAGTTAATCGAAAATAAAATATTTACTCATAAACAAATTAAAGTTTTAAAAAAAACTAATAATAATAAAATTCCTGAAATTGATTATTTAGACAAATCTGTTTTATTAAAAAATAAATATAGCTTTGATCTAGTTTTTGTATGCATAAAACCTCAAAATGCAGAAAAGATTCTTAATAAAATTCCCAAAAGTAATTTTAATAACAATACCATCTTTATTTCTTTTTTAGCTGGAAAAAAAATTAAGTTTTTTGAAAAAATCTTTGGTGAAAATTCAAAAATTATCAGGATTATGCCAAATGTAGCTATCAAAGTAAATGAAGGGATATTGCCATATTTTTTCAATAAAAATATTACCAAAAAAGATGAAAAGGAGCTATTTAAAATATTTAATAATCTTGGCCTTTATTTTAAGCTTGAAAATGAAAATTCTTTTAATGCAATTACAGCTTTATTTGGCTCTGGTCCAGCTTATATATTTTTATTACAAAAAATTTTATATGAGCTGTCAATTTCGTATAAAATAAAAAAAGATATTGCACTACAATTAGTAAAAAAATTATTCCTTGGCTCATCTATTGTTGCCAATACTTCAGAATCGTTTGATATTTTGATTAAAAAAGTTATGAGTAAAAATGGTACCACAGAACAGGCTGTTAATGTTTTAAATAAAAAAAACATAACTAAAAAGTTGTTCGAAAAAGCAATTAAAAAAGCCTATGAAAAATCTAGATCAATATAGATTAATTTTTTTTGTTAATTACTTCAATAAAAACAAATTATATTTCTTATTCTATACACTCATTTTGATTAAATATTTAAAATACTTAACCACGCTTAATAAAATTCATAGTGATCAAATATTATATCTAAAATATGCATCGAATATTATAAATCATAATTTAATACCCTATAAAGACTTTTTTTTTGAATACCCGCCTTTAACTTTATTTCCAATTCTTATCAGTAACTTTTTTAATTTTATTTGTAATGATTTTAATAAAGAAAATTACTATTTAGGAAATATATTACTTTGTATAGTAATAGATATTTTATGTCTATACTCCACTTGTTATTATTGTGAAAAAAAATTAAAGATGAAAGATGATGATATTTTGCTAGTTAAAATTTTTTATACCTTTTTCACTTTTATATTAATAGGAATACTATTTAGTAGATTGGATATATTTGTTTCCTTGATAATTATTTTATTATTCATTTTTTATGATCAAAAACGAAAAATTTCTAAAAAATTTTATTTTACAATTATTCTAGGATTTTTTTACAAATTTGTGCCATTAGTTATTTTTCCAATAGCGGTTATTCTAAAAAAATCATTTCTGAAAAATAATTTTCTAAAATATTTTATTTCAGTTTTGTTAAGTGGAATTGGAATTGTTGTATCAATTTTTTTGATAAACTTTATTTTAGAATATTTTTTTTCTGTTAATCCTACGTTTGAAGTATCTAAAATTCATAAATCTAGATCAATTCAAATAGAATCAATATTTGCTTCAATTATTATTTTTTTATCAATAATTTATAAGAAAAGATATGAAATAATTGAAAACAATTTTGGTGTAAGTATAAGTTCCAATGAAAATATTATTATTTTAGCAAATTATCTTAATTTAATTTTAATTGTTATTTTTCTTGCAACAATATTTTTTAAAATATTTTTTTCAAAAAATAAAAATTCATTAAATTCTAATGATTTATTTCTTGAAGGAAGTTTTATTATATTAATTATCTTTATAGCATTTCAAAAAATATTTTCTCCTCAATATTTAATTTGGTTAATTCCTCATCTTTCAATAATGGCTGTTAGAAAAAGATCTATAAGTTTTTTTGCTTTTTATGCTACAATATTTTTCATTACTCAATTCATTTATCCTCATGCTTACTTATTATTGATTGTTGAAAAAATTTTATTAGTTAATTTATTTTTAATCACTAGAAATATTTTATTCTCAGCATCTGCAATTTATCTAGCCTATAAATTTTTTAAAAAAATATAGTGAAAAATTTTTATAAAACTTTTTATCAATTTAACATATTACAAATCTACAAAAGACTTTTGCAAATTTCCTTTTCTAAAAAATTAATCCTTAAAATTTTTGTTAGTCCAAGTCAAATTTGTTACATATTTTTTTTATTATTATCTCTTCCAGCTAAATCTGATATAGATGCCATCAAAAATAGTTTTTCTTTAAGTGGAATAACCAATTTTTCTTATGCATATCGAGAAGATAATAAAAAAAATTATTCTTTTGGTAACGATTCTCAGTTATTTATAAAAAAAGACACTAATTTTAAAGAGAGTAAGTTTGGAGCTACTGTAAAGTTAGAGACAAACTTTAATAGCGATAATCGTAATGAAATTCCTTTGATCGACCAAGCTTATCTAAATTTTGATAATAAGATGGGAAAATTTGAAATTGGTAATATAATTGCCGTAAATCAGAAAATGAAATATGATCCATCTAGAATAGCTAGAGGTGCTGGTGGTATTAATGGTAAATATTTGGAGCATATAAATATTTCATATTTTTTTAATAAAAAAATTGAAAATAATAATTTCATGATATCTGATTTTATTTTTCTTGCTCAATCTCCAATTGGTCATGGTGGATATGCCAGAGGTGTTTATCGTTATGAAAATAATAATTATTATAATTTAAAAAAAATTGATAATAGCCATAATTATCGTTCTATAAAAGATAATAGTTTTGATGGTTTAGAAGATGCTTTAAAATTAAATTATTATACACCAAGAATAAGCGGAATTCAGGCGGGATTAAGCTATACACCAAAAACTTCAAATAATGGGATTCAAAAAAATATTTCTAAATATTTTAATACCAATCATTATAAAAATGTATTTAGTTATGGAATAAATTTTCTCAGTAATATCAATAATGTAGGTATTGCTTTAGCATTAACTGGTGAAAATGGGAAGTATGATAAATCAAATTTTTTATTATCGCAAAGAAGATATAATCTATCTTCATATGATTTATCTGCAACCTTAAGTTATTTTGGATTTAAATTTTCTTTGTCAAATGGATTATGGAAAAAATCAGGATTAATAAAAAGTGATTTTTATTCTTGTAATAATAAATGTAAAAATTATTCTAATTCAAACTATAAAAGTGCTGGTTTAATATATCAATTTGGACCATTGTCGCTTAGTTTAACTGCTATTAGAACAAATTTTTTAAATAATATTTATAAAGCTTATTCTTCAGGATTTGATTACAAATTTAATAAGCATTTAACATCTTATTTCGAATATACAAAATTTAACTTTGATTCACCAATTAATTATAAAAATGATAATACCGCAATTATCAATAATGGTGGTAATATATTTCTTAGCGGTATTTCTTATTCTTTTTAAAAATATATGAGCATAGCAGCATTAGATTCATATCTTCTGCCATTAAAAGAAATTCTTGATCGAGATGGGGTAAATGAAGTTTCGATTAATCGTCCTTATGAAGTGTGGGTTGAAATGAAAGGTGATATGATAAGAGAAGAGCTTCCTACCTACGACATGGAGCATTTAAAATCGTTAGGAAGACTTGTAGCTCAAGCAACTGAACAGAGATTAAGCGAAGAAGAGCCTTTATTGTCAGCTACTTTACCAAACGGTTTTCGTATCCAAATAGTTTTTCCACCGGCGTGTGAGCAAGGTTCGGTTGTTATGTCTATTCGTAAACCTTCAAGTTTGAAATGGACTCTAGAAGATTATGATAAAATGGGAATGTTTGATTCTACTTCGGTAGGTGAAGTTGAGGATAAAAATGATTTAATTCTTACTAAATTATTGCAACTTAATAGAATAAAAGAGTTTCTTCAGCGTTCAGTTCTTTATAAAAAAAATGTTATAATTTCTGGTGGTACATCGACTGGTAAAACAACATTTACTAATGCTGTAATTCGTGCAATTCCCCATGATGAAAGATTAATTACTGTTGAAGATGCTCGAGAAATAGATTTATCTTCAACTCCAAATAGAGTTCATCTAATTGCTTCAAAAGGTGCGCAGGGAAGGGCTAAAGTAAACACTCAAGATTTAATTGAAGCATGTTTGCGTTTACGACCAGAAAGAATTATAGTGGGTGAATTAAGGGGTTCTGAAGCATTTAGTTTTTTGCGTGCAATCAACACAGGTCATCCTGGCTCAATATCAACGCTACACGCTGATACTCCAAAAATGGCTATTGAACAATTAAAAATGATGGTAATGCAAGCTGGTCTTGGAATGTCTCCGTCTGAAATAACTTCTTACATCAAAAATGTTGTTGATGTAATAATTCAATTAAAAAGAGGTGGTAAAGGAAGAAGATATATTTCAGAAATATATTTTCGCCCTCTTCATAATAAGCCAGAGTCATAAAAATAACCGATCTAAAAATGGAAAATTTACGTTTTTTTGATAAAAAAAATTATATTACAATTCAAGATGTTATAGATCTAACCGGATCAAGAATTAATTTAGACTTTGATAAAAATGCTAAAATTTATAATATCTCAACTCTTGATAATGCAACTGAAAGTGATATTTCTTTTTTAAGTTCTGGACAATATCTAAATGATTTTATCAAATCAAAAGCTGGTTTTTGTTTATTACAAGAAAAATATCTTAACAAGGCTCCTGATAAAATGATAAAAATTATTCATGATAATCCTTATTAT
This sequence comes from Rickettsia typhi, assembly GCA_945861125.1. GTDB lineage: Bacteria > Pseudomonadota > Alphaproteobacteria > Rickettsiales > UBA1997 > CAILUF01. The sequence continues at coordinate 8,205 of CAMASZ010000028.1, forward strand.
GCATATGCAAAAATTGTAGAGATTTTTTATAAACCTAAAAAATTTATTTTCGAAGAGAAGCATCAAATTAATTCATCAGCTAAAATAGGGGAGGGTACAAAAATCGCAAATAATGCCTATATTGGTGCCAATGTAGAAATCGGTAAAAATTGTTATATTGGTCCGAATTCATCAATTATGGATGGATCAATTTTAGGAGATAATGTAATTGTAAATGCGAATGTTGTAATTAGTTTTTCGATTATTGGTAATAATTGTGAATTTTTAAATGGAGCAAAAATAGGTCAAGATGGTTTTGGATTTGTTCATAATAAAGGAATAAATTACAAAATCATTCAATTTGGAATTGTTAAAATTGGTGATAATGTTGAGATAGGTGCAAATACCTGTGTAGACAGGGGTGCAATTGGTAATACTATAATTTCAAATGATGTTAAAATAGATAATTTATGTCAGATAGCTCACAACGTTGAAATTGGTAAGGGCACTGTAATAGCTGGTTCAACAGCAGTAGCCGGAAGTTGTAAAATTGGTAATTATGTTCAAATTGGTGGAAATTGTAGCGTTGGAGGTCATATAAAGGTTGGTGATGGCTCAAAAATAGCTGGAATGAGCGGAGTTATGAGAGATGTAGAGCCAATGTCAATAGTAGCTGGAATTCCTGTAATGCCAATTACTAAATGGCATAGATTGTCAGTAATATTTGATAAATTAATTAATGGCAAAATTATAAAATAAATTCCATAAATTTTTTTTTAATAAAGCTATTATCAAAATTATCAGTCGCAATTTTAATATTGGTGCAAATTTTTTCCAAATTATACTGTTTGTCAAAAGCATTGCCATAAATTATTGGAAATAAATCTTCTTTTTCTATCATCGCTTTAGATAAAACTAATAAAATACAAGATATTGATAACCACTGATCTGAATTTGAACTAGCTATTCTATATTCAAGTCTTTGAGATTTGTTGCTCTTAATGCTGTTTGGTATTCTTACCGCACAGGTTCTATTGTCAAGTCCAAGACTTAAATTCACTGGAGCGGTATATTTTCCTTTTAGAAATAAATCAAAGTTTAGTTTTTCTGAAAATCTTATATAATCAATTTCACTCGGACACAAAATAGCAACCATGGAATTTGAATATTTAAGAAGAGAATTAGCGCAATATTTTAAATAATTTTTATCATAATAAAAAATATTATCATCATTATTGTCATGCAAAGATATGTTATATTGAAGAGAGCTTGAGCAATCATCAGATATTGGCTTGCAGTTAAAATTTGCTATTAAGTTATTTTTTTTTGATATATCAAAAATAAGATTTTTTTTTGAATCAATTTCTTCGCATATTTTTTCTAAATCTTCACCATAATTAATTAATATTTCTATCTGTGATATACCTTGTTCTTTTTTAGCGTTAATAGCAGATGTAAAGTTTTCTAATTTTTTTTGATCAATTATTGGACAATTATTTTGATCAAATAAGTATAATTCTAGCTCGCAACCTATTTTTATTGATTTAAAATCAGAACTTCTTTTAAGAGTATCAAGGAAATATTGATGGGATTTTTTTAAAATTTTTTTCTTATTGAGATAAAAATCTTCAAACATTAAATATTGTTTTTGATCCAATCTAACAAAGCAGATTTTGGAAGTGATCCTACTTTTGTGTCAACAAGGTTGCCATTTTTGAAGATCATTAATGAGGGAATTCCTCTAACCATATATTTTGAAGGTGTATCAGGATTATCATCAACATTACATTTAAATACATCAATTTTGTCACTCAGTTCTTTTTCAATATCATCAATGATAGGAGAAAGTTGACGACAAGGACCACACCATGGAGCCCAAAAATCAATTAATACTGGTTTTGAGGATTCGATAACATCTTTCTGAAAGTTTTGGTCGTTAGTTTCTCTGGTCATAGTTAAAATCAATTATTTAAAAAAAATATTCATTAAATATATCAAATATATTTCAAATTTGCAATTTTTTTTACAAATTTTTAAAAGTAAAATTAAAGTTAAAAGTTTTTTGTGGTTTGATTAAATTACTTGTATTTATTTCTCTGATTGAAAAACTGAATTC
>CAMASZ010000029.1 GCA_945861125.1 Rickettsia typhi
CCTAATATCTCCGTGTCAATACGACCATCTTGAGGTTTTCTATTTTCAGTAATGTTCATGCTTGACATAATTTTGATACGCACCGCAATTGCCGACCAATAGTCTTTGTGAACACTTCTTATTTGTACCATTTTTCCATCAATTCTATATCTAATTCTCAAGAATTGAGTTTCTGGTTCAAAGTGTAAATCTGAGGCGCCACGGTGAACTGCATCACTTAAGATTGCGTCAACTAATCTTACCATTGGACTTTTATAATCACCCCTTAATTGTGTTTCATCATTAATATTGTTGTTATTTCCAGCATTTTCAATTTCTTTTAATATACCTTCAATTGACATTTCATAGTCATAATATTGGTCAATTGCCTGTAATATATCTGTTTCAGGAACGTATACTGGGTTAACGCGAAAACTAGGTGAGAAAAATCTTCTGATTTGATCAATAGCGATAATATCAAAGATATCGCACATTGCTACAGTAAGAGAGTCTTGAACCAATGAAATAGGGATTATTTTATTATGAACGGCAAACTCTTTAGGGATTTTTTTAACTAATTTGGTATCAACCATTACCGACTTAAAGTCAAATTTTTTGATACCTGATGATTGGTGTAAAACTTCACCGAGAGCGCCTTCTGAAATAAAGCCCATATCAACCAAAATTGCACCAAGACTTCTTTCGCCCTTTGATCTTTCTTGTTCTTTTAGAGCGATTTGTAATTGATCTTCAGAAATTACTTTTTTTTCTAATAATTTACTTCCAATATCTGTAGCTGAAGGAGAGGCGATCATCTATTTAAAAAATAATTAGAAAATTTAGAAAAAAGTTAGATTGTAATTTTATGTTAATATTTTTGCTATATTTTTAAATCAAAATCAATTTATTTTTTAAATTAATTTTAAATATCTGATTTTATGTTTCAGTAAAAATAATATTTTCCTAATCTTTCTTTACTCTTCCTTGATAAAAGATTATAATGTAATGCCAAATTAACCGTGTTAAATATCAAATACCATTTTAATCTTAAATGTTACATTGTACCAAATTATGTTTAAAAATTTGTTATTTTGGTATATTTAAATAAAGAATAAAATTAGTCTAAACTATGTCTGTAACTGTTAGATTTGCTCCGTCGCCAACTGGTTATCTTCATATTGGAGGAGCTAGAACCGCTCTATTTAATTATCTTTTTGCAAAACATAATAATGGTAAATTTTTGTTAAGAATTGAAGACACTGACAAAGATAGGTCATCAATTCAAGCAATTGATGCAATTTTACAAGGGCTTGATTGGCTTGAATTGAAATATGATGGTGATTATGTTTTGCAATCAAATAATTTAAATCGCCATAGAGAAGTTGTTAATAAATTGCTAACAGAAGAAAAAGCCTATTATTGCTATACTTCTACCGAAGAACTTGAAGAGATGCGTAAAAATGCTGAAAAAAAAGGTGAAGTTTTTCGTTTTCAAAGTGAATGGCGTAATAAATCAAAATCGCAATCTTCAACAGTTAAGCCAGTAGTCAGAATTAAATCTGCAAATGAAGGGGGGTCAATAATAAATGATTTAGTAAGAGGTGAGGTGAGGGTTAAAAATTCTGAAATTGATGATCTGGTTTTACTTAGAAGCGATGAAACCCCAACTTATATGTTGGCAGTTGTCGTTGATGATTTTGATATGAATATTACTCATGTTATTCGTGGTGAAGATCATCTTACCAATGCATTTCGTCAAAAAATAATCTATGAAGCTTGTAATTGGAGAGTGCCTGAATTTGCTCATATTCCTTTAATTCATGGTGCTGATGGCACTAAAATGTCAAAGCGACACGGAGCAACATCAGTTATAGAATATAAAAATATGGGTTATTTGCCAGAAGCAGTTAGAAATTATTTGTTAAGACTTGGCTGGTCTTATGGTGATTTAGAAATAATATCTGATAGTCAAGCTATTGAATTATTTAATATTGAAAATATTGGAAAATCGCCGTCGCGCTTTGATTTTGACAAACTAAATTATCTTAATAAAAATTATCTCAAAAATAAAAATTCATCAGAATTGTTATCATTAGTATTAAATTTTTTAAATAAAAAATTTTCCGATGATGAAACTAAAAAAATTCTAAAAGTAATTAATTTTACTAAGGAAAAATTTGAAACAGTGTTACAGCTTGCAAAATCTTGTGAAATATATTGTGATCATTATTTACAAACTATAAGTGAAACTGATATAAAAATAGTTCTTGATAAGAAAAACTTATTAAAAGATATAGTAGAAATTATTGCTAAAATTGAAGTTTGGAATCACGATTCAATCAAAGATTATTTTAATAAATTTGCTTTTGAGAATAATCTAAAAATCAAAGATTTCGGTCCAGCCCTTAGAATCGCTCTAACATTTTCTTCAGCTTCTGCGGTAGGAATTTTTGATGTAATTGAAATATTAGGTAAGGAACAATCTTTAAAAAGAATTGAAAATATATTGAATAAAATTTAGTTGTAATAAAAATACCACTTATATCATTTTCTAAATTAAATGCTAAATTAAGAAAATGTAGTATTTAAGATTGAAAATGGTATAATACTGTAAGGTACCGTCGCAAATCAACTTTTTTGTTGAAATTTTCATAATTCTAAAATTTTTGAAATCACTTCATCTAAGTAAGTACATCTAGGTACGCTTACCTTTCAAAAATTTTATAATCACAAAAATTTCTTAAAAAACTTGATTTGCGACAGTTGCCTACAAGTTATTAATTATAAAAAAAATAAAAATGTCAAAATACGAAAAAAAATTAAATGAAATGAATATAACTCTTCCAACTCCTGCGGTACCGGTAGCTAATTATGTTGGTTATGTTAAATCTGGAAACCAAGTTTTGGTGTCGGGGCAGTTACCGCTTGAGAATGGTAAGTTACAATTTATTGGCAAAGTGGGATCAGAAATATCTGTCGATGATGCTAAAAAAGCAGCTCGTTTATGTGCTATTAACATTCTTGCGCAACTCAAAGTAGCCTGTGCTGGCAATTTAGATAATGTTATTCGTTGTGTTAAGCTTGGCATATTTGTTAATGGTGATCACACTTTTAAAGATCATCCGCAAGTTGCTAATGGTGCTTCAGATCTTATTGCTGAAGTTTTTGGTGATGCAGGAAAACATGCCCGTGCTGCGGTCGGTTCTGGATCATTACCATTTGGTGTTGCTGTTGAAGTTGATGCAATTTTTGAAATAAAAAATTAAAAAAATGTCAAATAAACTTCAGCCATTTCATTTGGCGATTCCTGTAAATAACCTTGATGAAACTAGAAAATTCTATGGTGAATTTTTAGGTTTTGTTGAAGGAAGGTCGAATAATCAGTGGATTGATTGGAATTTTTTTGGACATCAATTAGTAACTCATTTGAGGCCAAAAAAAATAGATTCTCAAAATGAAAATATAGTGAATCATGTTGATGGTCATGGGGTGCCAGTACCTCATTTTGGAATTGTTTTAGAATGGAATCAGTGGCATGATTTTGTTGAAAAGTTAAAATCCACTAAAATTAAATTTGTTATCGAGCCATATATTAGATTCAAAGGACAAATTGGTGAACAAGCCACAATGTTTTTCTATGATCCAAGTCATAATCCTCTTGAATTTAAAGCCTTTAAAGACCCAACACAATTATTTCGCAAATATGAATAAATAATGTGTAGTTTTTTTAAAGATTTTCTTTAAGATGAAAAACCTCTTTTTTAAAAGGTTTTTCTAATTTTTAAATAATTCTTTACAATGCCAAAAAATTATCTTTTTACCTCTGAATCTGTTTCCGAAGGACATCCTGATAAAGTTTGTGATCAAATTTCTGATAGCTTAGTAGACGCTTACATGAAGAAAGATCCATTTTCTAGGCTAGCAATCGAAACTTTTGCCACAACTAATCGAGTTATTATTGGTGGTGAAATTCGTGCGCCAGAAATATCAAAAAATGATATTGAAAATATTATTCGTCAAAAAGTAAAAGAAATAGGTTATCAACAAAAAGGTTTTCATTGGGAAAATCTTGAAATAACTAATTTGATTCATGGTCAATCACAAGATATAGCAATTGGCGTTGATTCTTCATCTTCTAAAGATGAAGGAGCTGGAGATCAGGGTATAATGTTTGGATATGCTTGCAATGAAACAGAGGTGCTTATGCCAGCTCCAATATACTATGCTCATAGAATACTTCACAATATAATGGATGCAATTAAGAGTGGTGAACTTAAAGGCCTTGGCCCCGATGCAAAAAGTCAGGTTACTCTTTATTATGAAAATGGAGTGCCAACTAGAGCTGAAACAATTCTTGTGTCAATTCAACACGTTGAAGATTATGATCAAAAAAAAGTTCGTGAGTTAATTTATCCTTATGTAAAGAAATCTTTGCCTAAAAATTGGATGTGCGAAGAGTATAAATTCTTGGTTAATCCAACCGGTAAATTTGTGATTGGTGGTCCAGATGGAGATGCGGGATTAACCGGAAGAAAAATTATTGTTGATACCTACGGAGGAGCTTCTCCTCACGGTGGTGGTGCATTTTCTGGAAAAGATCCAACTAAAGTTGATCGTTCAGCGGCTTATATGGCAAGATATTTGGCAAAAAATATAGTTGCCGCAAATCTTGCCAAAAGATGCACTATTCAAATTTCTTATGCAATTGGTGTTTCTAAACCATTATCACTTTATATTAATAATCATCAAACTGGGGTTGCTGGAGAAGATCTTATAAAAGCAATAAATGAATTGGTTGATTTATCTCCTAGGGGAATTAGAACACATTTAATGCTAAATAAACCAATATATCAGAGAACAGCTTCTTACGGTCATTTTGGAAGAATTCCTGAGCAAGATGGTGGATTTTCGTGGGAAAAAACTGATTTAGTAGATAAATTAAGTAAAATTTTTTAATGAATTTATCAATTCTTAACATATCGGCAATTATCTTTGGTGGAGCATTGGGTAGTTTATCGAGATATATTTTATCTGAATTTGTAACTAATTTCATTAAATTTAATTATATAAATTTATCAAGATTTCCTTGGGGAACTTTTTTAGTTAATGTTCTAGGTTCGCTGATTGCGGGTTTCATTTATTTTTTAATAATAAGAAATTTTGATAATTTTAACTTTTACTTAAAAAACTTCTTATTAACCGGTTTTCTTGGTGGTTTCACAACTTTTTCAGCCCTTTCTCTTGATTTTCTTAGATTATCAGTTTCTGGAAATTATTTGCAGGCTTTTAGCTATATCTTTCTTTCATTATTCTTATCAATATTGGCAGTGTTTTTTGGTTTTTACTTAGCAAAAATAATATTTTAAAATGCATAATTTAGTTGTTAGCGCAGATATTGATTCTTTTCGTTTGGATAAATTTTTGTGTAAAAAATTTGATATTTCTTTTTCATTAGCGCAAAAATTAATTCGTGAAAAAAAAGTCAAAGTTAATGGTAATAGAGTTAATTTTTCGCATAAGATAAAGGAGGGTGATCAAATTGAAATTTTTACTGATTTAAAATCAAGATATTTTAAAGACAATAAAAAAACTATTTCCAATAATAAAATTGAAAATTTCTGGAAAAATATAATTTTTGAAAATGAAAATTTTATTATAATTAACAAGCCATCAGGCCTTGCTACGCAAGGAGGTAGTGGAGTTAATATTTCGGTTGATGATTTTATTAGTCTTAAAAATTATCAGTTGGTGCATCGCTTGGATAAAGATACCAGTGGAATTCTGCTTATTGCTAAAAATTCAGTTATAGCAGATTATTTGAATTCTGCTTTTAAAAATAAACAAGTTGCAAAAACTTATCTTGCCCTTGTTTATGGTGAACTCAAAAAAGATTCTGGTATAATTAATATTCCAATTATAAAAAAAAATTTAGGAAAAAATGATAGGGTTTTACCTGATTTTGTAGATGGTAAAGAAGCAATCACTAACTATAAAGTGTTAAATGTTTTTAAAAATTATTCCCTACTTGAGCTAAAGCCAATTACTGGCAGAACGCATCAATTAAGGGTGCATTGCAAGGAAATTGGTCATCCTATTATAAATGATATTAAATATGGTGGAAAAAAAGTTATAAATAATAATTTGTCAAACAGATTATGTCTTCATGCCTATGAAATAGAATTTACTGATCTTGATGGGGGAAAAATAAAAGCTAAAACTGAATTACCTGAATTTTGTTGTAATAGTCATAACAAATCAAATCTTTAAATTAAAAATTTTGTGAAAATTCTTTTTTAAGTGCTTTAATAAAAAGATTGCCACCATCGCTTACATTTTCTTGCCAAGTTTTTGCAGACTCTGAATTGGCATTATCGCTGATAAATTTAAAAGATCGCCACTTAATATTGAAATGTTGAGCTGTTTTGGCGATAGCAAATAATTCCATATCAACTATATCAATTTTATTTTCAATTAACCAAGGATCGTGATCGCTAACAAAATTGTCACCAGTACCACAGATGCAGGGTTCAATTTTTTGGTAATCGCAAGAAAAAAATTCTGACTGTTGATTGGCAAAAGGAACGATACCTCTTTTAGCAAAGGGCATGGCGCAAAAATCTCTTTCAACAACACTACTTACTTCTATTAAGCCTGTTTTTTTTGAATTAATTGCGCCAGCGGTACCAAAATTTACAATTATTTGTGGATTATAGTTTTTAATTGCTTCGAATGTAGTTATTGTTGCATTAATTTTGCCAATTTTGCTATAAAAAATTAACCAATCATTTGGAACTAATGATTTATCTAATTCATTTTCAAGAGCGGTAATAATTATTTTTTTTGGTTGAGTATTGCTCATAATTTATTAAATTTTTTTACTGTAAAAAGCGTGTCGTTGCTTTAGCACGACTTTTAAAAGCGTGTCGTTGCTTTAGCACGACTTTTAAAAGATTTTAGTTAGCACTATCGCAAATTAAATTTTTTGTTGAAATTTTCACAATTCTAAAATTTTTGAAATCACTTCTTCTAAGCGCGCACATCTAGATGCAGTTACCTTTCAAAAATTTTATAATCATAAAAATTTCTTAAAAAAACTTGATTTGCGACAGTGCCTTATTTACTTTGTTTCATTTGGCATTTTTGTATTACAAATAATCTTTTATTTTATGGATTTAAAAAAACATATTCAAGCAATCGTTGATTTTCCTAAGAAGGGTATTATTTTTCGTGACATATCGCCATTATTAAATGATCCCAAATCTTTTGAAAATATGATTATTGCAACGGCTAAATTAAGTGAGAATTTTCAATATACTCATCTTTTAGCAGTGGAATCAAGGGGCTTTATAATTGCTTCGGCTTTAGCTTTTTATCTTAAAAAACCTTTAATGTTGGCCCGTAAAGCTGGCAAGCTACCGCCACCAACCGTTAGAGAATCATATGGTTTAGAATATGGCAATGATCAGTTAGAAATCAAAGAAAATTTAGTTGAAAGAGGCTCTAAATTTCTGATAATAGATGATGTTTTAGCAACTGGTGGAACAATAATTGCTTGTCAGAAATTGCTAAAAAAAATAAATTGTCAAACTTCAGGAGCAATTACTTTAATTAAATTAGATGATTTAAATGGTCATAAAAATTTGCAAAAAAATAATATAGAATTTAAATCTTTGTTAAATTTTTAAGAAAATTTTATAATCAATAATATTTTTGTTATAATTTTAATTTTTTTTAAAACTTTTAAAGATGGGATTTGGTATGATACCATTTTAAATCTTAAATTTAGTGTTTAATTTAAGAAATGTTATGGATCAAGTGTTTCGGTTTGTAAATTATATTAACACGAATTTTTAAGTTAAGGGTTAATATTATAACTACTGCTATGATCTTGTGAAGTAAGGTTAATGATTTGTCCTAATCTACTTTTTTGTATTTCAATATCTTGATATTGCTTAGATATATCGACATATTTTGATTTACAAAAACTTTGAAAATCATCCATTAATCCATTCTTACGGGCTGATTCAATAATTGGTTGAATTAAATCAAAATCTGAACTTTTAATTTTTTCGATAAAATTACCATCACTTTCTGTTGTGAGTGCATTAACATGTGTTTTAAAATCTTGAGTAAAAGAAGATTTTGTATCCTGAGAAATAGCCACTAAATTTTCTTTAATAAATTCGTTTAACTTTTGTTTAATTAAATCAAGAGGTGGCTTTAGATCTTGTTTTGATGCAAAATATTCAACTAAATTTTGTAAATAATCTTCATCTGAAGACTTAATAATTGATACTTCACCTCGGGAAATGTTTGCAGTACTTTGTGAAGACTTAGTATAAAATATTGTTGATAAATGATCTTGAAATTTTTGAATAGATAATGGGTGATTTACTTTTGCTGAACTTTTCATACTTGATTCTTGATAAGTATCATGAATTTGTTGCAATTGAGAAATTGTCCAAATCATTTGAGTTAGTTCACTTTTATTAGCGGTTGATGCATGGCCAAGTCCTGTTGTTAATCCAATTAATCTACCTTGAACACTCAATCTTTCATAGTTTCGTAAAACATATTCTTGCCAATTTTGACCACCAATACAATAAGCATTTAGATTATATATGTGGCTAGTTAAATTTGCTTTTTCTGCCTGATTATAATTTTCACTTCGAGAGATATCTGTTACTAATTTTTCTAGCGATGTATGAAATTCTTGTTGTAGCTCTTTTATTGATTTTGATGTATTTTCTATTTGAGCACAACCAGATCGAAAATCATCTAATGATAAGTATTGTGTTTTTTGACTTACTGAAGAAGATGAAACGGTTGTTTCTAAATCAATTCCGTTTAATAATTTTGATAAATCAGATAATTCTGACAAGCTAAAATTAGCTTTAGGTATTCTTGGACTTGTATTTGGCTCTTCATTTGCAATTAGTTCACCATGATTTAATTTTGCTTCCATATTTGATCTTCTCAATATCTTTGCTGATAAAGAATTCCATCTCAATTCCCAAGTTTTTATTTCAGGGGCGGTAGTTTTAATTTTTTCTCTTGACGGCAATGATTCAACAATATCTATATGATCAAAATGTTCTGAAGATGAGGGCGATATTGGCAATAGAGCTTCTGATAATAATTTTCTCAAATCTTCTTGAATTTTTTGATATTTAGCTTGATCTATTGTTAACGAGTATAATTCAAATATTTTTTGCTTGATTTCTTGTTGCTCTGACTTTGTAAGTACTGTTTTTGTTGTGATGGGAGATATTAATCTTGATTCTAAAGATTGAGCAAATGGAGTAACTAAATTGGGATTTTTATCGTCAATTACAATTTCTTGAGTTGATTTTAGAAATTGAAATTTTCCTGTTAATGAATCCAACCCTATTAATTCTTGAAATTGATCATAACCTAATCTTGATCCAGAGCTTTCTATTTGAATAGTTTTTAGTAAATCTGCCTTCGTTGTTTCGAAAAATTCTCTTATATGATCAATTCTTTGACGGTAGATTTGTAATTTTTGTTTTTGCGGTTCAATACTTTCAGTAAGGTGTAATCTAGCTTCTGGAGTTTTTGCAGACGACATAATCATTATTGTTTCTGATACTATATTAAAGCCACTTTCTAATTTTTCTAATTCTAACTTCAATTGATTAAATTCGGTAATTTTATTTAATTCATTATTAATAAAATCATCTAAGAAATTATTAAAAGATTCAGCAATAAACCTTGCCAATATGTTTGGTATTTTTGGTATTTTATCATCTTCAGCGCTACTTCTTTTGTCAACAACAGAAGAATCTTTGAAAATTTCCTTGGCAAGAGAAGCATTTTCTAGTATGCGAGATGTAATTCTATTATCAGTTCCTTTGACTTGAATCACAAGTTTATTGCCTGGAAGAATTCCTAAACGAAGACCGTTTTCAGTTATAAATTCTACAGCTCTTTGACCCTGTCTTAAATCAACAAGTAATTTTCCTTTTTGAAAAATTACATCATAAGATTTACCATCTGGGTGCACTATTTTTCCATTGCCATCAAATAATCCTTTTTTAAAAGATCCTTGATAATAAGCACCATCAGAAAATTTAAGAAAACCATCGCCATGAAATAATCCGTCTTTAAAAGATCCAATATAGATTTCATATTGAAAATTAATCTTGACAGGAAATAAATATCTTTTACTAATATCTTCTAGCTCTTTTCGATCAAGATTAAAATTGAATT
>CAMASZ010000030.1 GCA_945861125.1 Rickettsia typhi
CAATCGTTTGAAAATTCCCGAAATTAACTCTGATATTAATGACGGAGATCTGGTAATTGCTTCGATTACCTCTTGTACTAATACTTCAAATCCATCAGTTTTAGTGGCCGCTGGACTATTAGCTAAAAAAGCTGTCGAACTTGGTTTAAAAGTAAATAGCAGAATCAAAACATCTTTAGCGCCAGGATCACAAGTAGTTTCTGAATATTTAAATAATTCTGGTTTACAAAATTATTTAGATCAACTCGGTTTTAATATTGTTGGATATGGATGCACAACCTGTATTGGCAATTCTGGACCGCTTCATGAAAAAATTGAGGAAGTAGTAAAAAGTAATAATCTTGTGGTAGCTTCTATACTTTCTGGCAATAGAAATTTTGAAGGTAGAATTCATCCATTAGTTAAGGCTAATTATTTAGCTTCGCCACCTTTAGTTATTGCTTACGCTATTGCAGGAACAGTAAAAATTGATCTATCAAAAGATCCAATTGGTGTTGATAATTCTGGCAAGAATATATTTTTGAAAGATTTATGGCCATCAAAGCTTGATATTGAAAATGTTATTAAGAATCATATCAGTCGCGAAGTTTTTGTTAAAAAATATAAAAATCTTTTTGATGGTGACCAGATATGGCAAAAAATTCAAGTTGAAAAATCTGATACTTATAATTGGAATTCTAGTAGCACATATATTCGCCTTCCAAATTACTTTGATAATTTAAATTATAAAAATATTGCTGATGTTAAAAATGCTAAAATTCTAGCAATATTTGGTGATTCAATTACTACTGATCATATTTCTCCAGCTGGCAATATTTCTGCATCTTCTCCAGCTGCGCTTTATCTTAATGAAAAAGGCGTTACCAAAAAAGAGTTCAATTCATATGGGGCGCGTCGGGGTAATCATGAAGTTATGATTAGAGGAACTTTTGCAAATGTTCGTATTAAAAATGAAATTCTTGGTGGTTTAAAGGAGGGTGGTTATACTAAAAATTATAATGGTGAAGTGGTTTCTATTTATGATGCAGCGATGTCTCACAAAGATAAAAACCCATTAATAATTTTTGCTGGTAAAGAGTATGGCACTGGTTCTTCTCGTGATTGGGCTGCTAAAGGAACTTTCTTACTTGGAGTTAAGGCGGTTGTGGCTGAGAGTTTTGAGAGAATTCATCGTTCTAATTTAATTGGCATGGGTGTTTTACCTTTAATATTTAAAGATAATCAGACCAGAAAATCTTTTGATTTGCTTGGCGATGAAATTATTGATGTTTTAGGAATTAATGATAATCTTATCCCTAAGCAAGAGTTAAAATGTATTATTAAAAAACCAAATGGTAGTAAATTAGAAGCTTCATTAATATGTGGACTTGATACAGGAAATGAAGTTGAGTACTATAAGCATGGCGGGATATTACAATATGTAATCAGTCAAATATTAAATTAAATTCAAACTAATATGCAAATAAAAGTAATTGGTTCTAATGTTGAAATTGGTGACTCACTCGAGAGTTATATTAAAGAATCTCTTGATAAATCGGTGAGAAAATTTTTTGATAATGCTATAGGAGCTGAAGTTCATTTAAATAAAGAAGGTCATTTATTTAAAGTAATTTTAGTAATTAATGAAGGTGTTAAAAGAAGCATTACTGTTAAAGCTAACGCCGAAGCTGGCGATCCATATGGGGCTTTTAATGAGGCATTAAAAAAATCAGAAAATCAATTGCGTCGTTACAAAGAAAAAATCAAAAATTATCATAAGAGAACCAGTATTAAAGATATAAACCTAGAATATAACTATATTAATGCCACAAAATATGTCATTCCTCCGGTTAAGTTTAATGTTTTTGAAGAGATGGAGTCCGAAGAGATTGAAAGCAATAATGATTCTTCATATAAAGTTATCAATGAAAAATACACTTCTATTGAAGAATTATCAGTTGATGAAGCTATAATGAAAATGGATTTATCAAATTTACCAGCACTTGTTTTTCTTAACAGTGAAAATAAGAGAATAAATGTAGTTTATCATCGTAAAGATGGCAATATATCATGGGTTGATCCGCAAAAATAATCTTAAAATAAAGCATGAAGGGAGGTAATATTTATGGAAGTTGTCGTTAATGGCAAAAATAATCTTGAAATGGCTATTCGCCACTTTAGAAAGAAAACTCAAAAAGACGGTCTTATCAAAGAATCGCGTAGAAGAAATGAGTTTGAAAAACCTTCAAAAAAAATAAAACGTAAGAAAGACGAAAGTAGAGTAAGAAGAAAAAAAATTAGGAGAGGCGAAACGGTTAACTAACCTAAGGTTAAGTTCACTACTTTTTACTTATTTTACCTAGCTTTTTGGGGTTTTTCTCTATTTACTTAAGTTTACTTCTTCTATGTTTAAATATCTGACTTTTGTATATAATAAAACTCCCCAAAAAGCTTAAATAACTTTAATATTGTGTATACTAACTTAATTGATACCAATGTTGTATTGGTAAGTTAAAATATATCACTTTCAATCTATTTTGGTGTTGTTGCGAATCAACTTTTGTTGAAATTTTCACAATTCTAAAATGTTTTGAAATCACTTTATCTAGGTACGGCTTACCTTTCAAAAATTTTATAATCATAAAAATTTCTTAAAAAAACTTAATTTTTAACAGTGTTATTTTAATCTGAAAATCAACCATATTAATATTAGAAATTGATGCAACTTACTAGCAAAGATAAATCATTAATATTATTTATAGCCTCGGGAATTATAGTTATATGGGCGTTATTTTCAATAATATCAAATTTATTCTATGCCACAACATTCCGTGTTGCAGATGTAAGTAAAATTATTATTAAAGACAATCAAAATAAGTGGTTCAATGTAAGTAGACCACTTGAGGTAGATGATTTCAAAAATCGATTAATAATTGTTCATTTTTGGACCTATGGTTGTTCTAATTGTGCTCACGGCATTAATGAGATAAAAAAATTGGAAGAAGAATTTGGTGATAGATTAACAGTTATTGGTGTTCATTCTGCAAAATTTAAAGATGAAAAAGATTACAATGCAATTAAGAAAGCAATTACAAGATTTGACATTAATCATCCTGTGGTTACAGATTATAGTCTTGATATTTGGAAAAATTTTAAAATTAATGAATGGCCAACATATTTACTTATTGATCCCAATGGAAGATTAATAAAAAAATATAATTCTGTGGATCTAGAAAAAATGATTAAGAAAACCAAGAAGATGTTGAGCAAGTATAAGTTTCAGATTAGTAAAGATAAGATGCCAACCATATTAGAAAAAAATAATGATATTGCGCACATATTAAGATTCCCAACAAAAATTAAATATATTGAAAACTTTTCTTACAAAGATAACAAATCATCAGTTCTGGTGATATCAAATAGTTCGCAAAATAATTTAATTATATCCTCATTGTCAGGAAAAATAATTCTAAAAGTTGGTTCCGGAAAAAGAGGTTTAAAAGACGGTAGTCTTGAAGATGCAAGCTTTAATTCTCCTCAAGGCGTATTATATGATGGTAATTTAATGTATGTTGCTGATACTGGCAATAATTCAATTAGATTGATTGATTTTAACCAAAATTTAGTAAAAACAATAATTGGAAATGGAATCAATGGTTATATTCTTGAAGATGCAGACACTAGCTCTCAGGTTAGTTTGTCACTTCCAACTGATCTAGAATTCTTTCCTGATAAAAATCATATTTTAATCAGCAATTCTGGATCTAATCAAATTTTGTCATATAATTTGTTGGATCAATTAGTTTCTCCTTTTATAGGTAATGGTGATATTTTGTTTAGAGCGGGGAAATTTTCAAATAATTCTGTAGGTCAAATTTCTGATATGGCGGTATATAACAACAAATTATATTTTATTGACTCATATAATTCTGTTCTAGCGGTTTCAAATTCAGAAGGTGAGGTTGAGGTTTTATTGGATGAAAAAAATGAAAATAATTCTCTAATACAGAATCCAAAAAGTTTATATGTTGATGATACTGGTATTTATATCACTAGCACAATTGCTAATAATGTTATTAAATATGATTTTAGTTCAAATAAAGTTAAAAATTTTATTGGTTCATCAAGGGGCGAAGATGTTGGTGCTAAAACTACATTTGATGAACCTCAAGGAATAACTGCGGCATTTGATAAATTATACGTTAGCGATACAAACAATAATAGAGTTTTGATTGTTTCTAGAAACGGTACTTATTCAGAACTATTAGATATAATTCCTCCTTTGAAACTTACCAAGGAAGGATTTTTAGAATATTTGCCAAGCGCTGAGAAAATAACATCACTAAATCTTGTCAGCAACAATGAAATACTGGTTGGTATAATTTTGAATCGTGGTTGGAAAATAAATGAACAAGGGCCAAGCTTTATTAATTTATTGGAAATTACTGATAGTAAAAAAGCTAATTTGATTGCAAGTTATGATTGGAATGCAGTTTTGGCAAAGCAATTTAGATTACCGAAGATGAAAGAAGGTCAAGATTATATTTTGCAAGGAAAAATATATTATTGTAAAACTGCTAAAAATTCGCTTTGTTATATAAAAAATTACGAACAAAAAATTTCAGTTAATGAAAAGAATAATATTAAGCAATTTAATATAGAGTTAGGTGATATCGCTCCTAATATTTAAATCAAATTAATAAATATTTGTAAAACTTGATTTGCGACAGTGTCATTAAAGTAAGTTTAATACCAAATCTCATCTTTAAAAGTTTTAAAAAAAATTAAAATTCTAACTTCATATTTTTGGCTAAAGATCTCTAAAAAAATTTTCAGTCGCGCTAAAGCGAGCGACACGAGCCTCAGCTATATGGATATACAGCTTCATTTTTTAAAAATTTTTATCTAAAAAATCGTGTCTTTGCTTTAGCACGACTGGTAAAATATTTGTTATAATTTTATTTAAAGATTGGATTTGGTATAAGATATTTTTTTCTAGCATTTTATCCTCGATTTTGCCTTCTAAATTTATAAAAAAAGCCTTCTTTTTTAAGTTTAAATCAGTTATAATCAAGCATTAATTTTCTAATGGCACTGTCGCAAATCAAGTTTCTTTAAGAAATTTTCACAATTCTAAAATTTTTGAAACTCATACATCTAGGCAAGTACATCTAGGTGCTTACCTTTTAAAAATTTTATAATCACAAAAATTTCTTAAAGAAACTTGATTTGCGACAGTGCCCTAATAAATTTTTAAAACAATGCAAGAAATGCCAAATAAAAAACAACAACCAGAAAATGAAGAAAATATTGCACAACAATATGGTGCAGATTCAATTAAAGTATTAAAAGGTCTCGAGGCAGTTCGTAAACGCCCTGGAATGTATATTGGAGATACTGACGATGGTAGTGGTTTGCATCACATGGTTTATGAGGTAGTTGATAATGCTATTGATGAAGCATTAGCTGGGCATTGTAATGAGGTTTTAGTTGCTTTAAATTCAGATGGTTCAGTTACGGTTCGAGATAATGGAAGAGGTATCCCGGTAGATATTCATAAAGAAGAAGGAATTTCTGCGGCAGAAGTTATTATGACTCAACTTCATGCCGGTGGTAAATTTGATCAGAACTCATATAAAGTTTCAGGTGGTTTACATGGTGTGGGTGTTTCTGTTGTAAATGCTCTTTCAGATTGGCTTGAGCTAACAATTTGGCGTGATAATAAAGAATATTTTATGCGTTTTAACCATGGCGATTCAGAATCGCCTTTAAAAATAATTGGTGAGGCAAATGGTAAAAAAGGAACACAAGTAAAATTTCATCCTTCAAATCAAACATTTACTAATGTTATAGAATTTAATTACTCAACTTTAGAACAAAGATTGCGTGAATTGTCGTTTCTAAATTCTGGAGTAAAAATTATTTTACAAGATTTGCGTAGTGAAGAACCAAAAGAAGCCGTTTTACTATATGAGGGCGGTGTTGAAGCTTATGTCAAATTTCTTGATAAAAGCAAAAACTCCTTACATCAAACTATTACTGTTTATGGTTCAGATAAGACCAGTGGGATAAGTATGGAGTTATCATTGCAGTGGAATGATAGCTACCATGAAAATGTACTATGTTTTACTAATAATATCCGTCAGCGTGACGGCGGAACTCACCTTGCGGGAATGAAAGCAGCACTTACCAGAACCATCAATAACTATGCTTCTGACAATAAATTATTTAAAAAAGAAAAGATTGTTTTAAGTGGTGATGATGTTCGCGAAGGTTTAACCGCTGTTTTATCGGTTAAAGTTCCTGATCCAAAATTTTCTTCACAAACTAAAGATAAATTAGTTTCTTCCGAAGTTAGAACTTGCGTTGAAGCTTGGGCAAACGATAAATTAGCGCAATGGTTTGAAGAAAGACCGAATGATGCTCGAACAATTGTTGGCAAAGCAGTAGAAGCTGCTCAGGCTCGTGAAGCCGCTCGAAAAGCTCGTGAATTAACTCGTCGCAAATCAGCTCTAGAAGTTTCAAGTTTGCCTGGAAAGCTAGCTGATTGCCAAGAGAAAGATCCTGCACTTAGTGAAATTTTTATTGTTGAAGGAAACTCCGCAGGAGGTTCTGCGAAATCAGGTCGTGATCGTAAATTTCAGGCAATACTACCAATTAGAGGTAAGATTTTAAATGTTGAAAGGGCTAGATTTGATAAAATGCTTTCTTCATCAGAAATCGGTACAATAATAACAGCACTTGGAACTGGAATAGGTAATGAAGATTTTGATTCAAATAAAGTTCGTTATCACAAGATTGTTATTATGGCTGATGCTGATGTTGATGGATCTCACATTAGAACATTATTGCTTACATTTTTCTTCCGTCATATGCCAAAATTAATTGAGCACGGATATTTATATATTGCTCAACCGCCATTATATAAAATAAAAAAGGGTAGTAGTGAAGTATATTTAAAAAATGAACAAGCTCTTCAAAATTATATTATTCAAAATGCTGTTAACAATGCAGTTTTAAAGTCAAAGGCAGGAGATCGTGCTGGCGCTGATTTGCAAGATTTTATTATTAAATTAACTAAATTTTCTCATCTAATTTCTTCCATAACAAGGGTTATTCCTTTTGAAATTGCCGAAAATTTAGTGCTTTCAGGAGCTTTTGATAAGGGTTGGATGAAAAATGCCAGTAAAACAAAAACAATAATTTCCAAAATTGAAAAAATATTCAATGAAAATGCTGATGATCAAACTAAGTGGAAATGTCAAATTACAGAAAATGAAGACATCGAATTATCACGCGAAACTCGTGGAGTAACCACTTTATTTTTGGTTAAGAGAACATATCTCGATATGCCAGAAATTGCGGTTTTATCGCAAATTAAAGATCAGATAATTGATGATTTTGCTGGTAATGTAAAATATATTCGTAGCGAAGAAGAGAAATCTTCAAATTTTCCTACGGAATTACTAAATTTAATTCTTGATTCTGGAAAAAAAGGTGTTTCCATTCAGCGTTTTAAAGGTCTTGGAGAAATGAATGCAGAGCAATTGTGGGAAACAACTCTTGATCCTGCTAATAGAACATTATTACAAGTAAAGATAGATCAATTTGATGAAGCCGATCAAACCTTCTCAATATTGATGGGTAATGTTGTTGAACCGCGTCGTGAATTTATTCAAGAAAACGCTTTGAAGGTTGCTAATTTAGACGTATAAAATTAAAGATCGGAAATGTTATTAAAATCCTATCTTAAATCTCTAAACAACTTAAAAAAAAATAATTCATATAGAAGCCTAAAAATTTCGAATCGACTTCCCAATAATATAGTCAGAAGAAATAATAAATACTTAATTTCATTCTGCTGTAATGATTATTTTGGCTTATCTCATCATAGTAAAATCAAGAAAGAAGCAATAAAAACTATCAGAGAATACGGTGTTGGAAGCGCTTCATCGCGATATATTGTTGGCAATAATTCTTTATATGAAAAGTTAGAGAAAAAATTAGCGCAGTATAAGAATTGTGAAGATGCCATTGTTTTTTCCTCAGGATATTTAGTGGCAATTGGTATAATTCCTGCATTAGTCGATGAAAATGATTTGGTTTTGTTTGATAGATTATCGCATTCTTGTTTGATTGATGGTGTAAAACTTTCTAGAGCAAGATTTATAAGGTTTCAGCATAATTCAATTTCTCATTGCAAAGATATTTTACAAAATAATAGGTCTAAATATAAAAAATGTTTGATCATTACCGAGACAGTGTTTTCAATGGATGGTGATCTTGGTAAGGTTGCAGAATTATTAGATTTAGCTAACCAATTTGATTGTTTGTTGATATCTGATGATGCTCATGGATTAGAGTTTAACAATATTTCTAGTCCAATATATTTACAAATGGGTACTTTATCTAAAGCATTTGGAACTATGGGTGGTTATATTGCTGGTGAAAAATTTTTAATAGATTATTTACGAAATTTTTCTAAAACTGCAATTTATAATACAGCTCTTCCGCCATCAATTTTAGCTAGCGCGATTGCATCGTTAGAAATTATTTCTTCAAAAAAATTATTAAAAAAAGTTCTGTCAAATGCTAGATTATTTTGTAAATTACTCAAGTTACCGGATCCGCAATCGGCAATTGTAGTAATTGTTGTTGGTGATAATAAAAAAGTACTTGATATAGCTAATAAAATTGAAAAAAATGGCTATTTGATTTCAGCAATTCGTCCACCAACTGTTGAAAAAGGAAAAGCTAGATTAAGAATTACATTTAGTGCAAATCATAGAAAAAGTGATATTAAGCAATTAGCAAAGCTGTTGGATAAAGAAATCTTTTGTAGATTATAATTCAATTGCAAACAGTATTAGACTCAATATTACTGAGATTAAGCTAAAATATAGTACTAAAATAAAATTTCGATTTTTTAATGAAAAATAGCCTATTTTCATGGAAGAGGAGGTGCTTTTTTCTCCAATAATTTTTTTACCTTCTATTAATTTTTTTCGTTCGGAAATTTTTTTAAAAAATTTACCAATTACAAAAACCCATAATAAATAGATGGTTATAGGTATTAGAGCTGGCCATATTTTTAATAATATTTTTGCTATCATTTTTTTAATTTTTTGATAAGATTATGATTTTTCAGAAAAAAAGCTCAATTTATAGTTAGTATAAAATATTTTAAAATGATAATATTTCCAGCTATTGATTTAAAACAAGGAAAATGTGTTCGTCTCTTTAAGGGAAATCTTAACGAAGTAACGATTTTTAACAACTCTCCTTCTAATCAAGCTTTGGAGTTTGAAAAATATGGTTTTAAATTTATTCATGTTGTTGATCTAGATGGAGCTGTAAATGGCATTACAATTAATCAAAATTCAGTCAAAGAAATTTTGCAAAACATAAAAATTCCTGTTCAGCTAGGGGGTGGCATAAGAGATATAGCAACTATTGAAAAATGGTTAAAATTAGGGGTAAATAGAGTAATACTTGGAACTGTGGCTATAAAAAATCCAGATATTGTTAAGGAAGCTTGTCGAGAATTTCCCAATCAAATTGTTGTTGGTATTGATTCTGTAAATGGAATGGTTGCCACAGAAGGTTGGCTTAAGACAAATAATATTGGTGTTGTTGAATTGGCAAAACAATTTGAAGATTGCGGAGTTTCGGCAATTATTTATACTGATATAAATCGTGATGGAACTCTATCTGGTACTGATATAGAAGGATCTATAAAATTAACAAATTCACTTTCAATTCCAATTATAATTTCTGGAGGAATTTCAAATATAAAAGAAGTTATAAAAATTAGAAATTTAAAAAATCCACAAATAGCCGGAGTAATTATTGGTAGAGCTATTTATGATAAAAAAGTATCAATTGAGGATCTAATAAAATTAAATTCTTAAAATAAAGAATACCAAATCCAATCTTAAATGCTACATTCAAGTATTTATAAATTAAGCTTAGTCTTTTTTGGATAAAAATCTCTAAAAAGGCCTCAGCCATATAGGTATACGACTTCATTTTTTAAAGATTTTTATCTCAAAAATCGTGTCGTTGCCATAGGGCACGACTGGCAAAAATCGTGTCGTTGCCATAGGGCACGACTGGCAAAAATCGTGTCGTTGCCATAGGGCACGACTGGCAAAAATCGTGTCGTTGCCAT